>NZ_NCWQ01000054.1:0-41911 GCF_002156885.1 Flavobacterium sp. AJR
AACCTGCTAAAAAAATTGAATTTATAAATCACAATTATTCATTTCTTTATTTAATATCTTTATAATTCTTTTGCTAGTTATAGCTGTGTATTCATTTCAATTAAGATTCATATGATTTTATTCTGGAAATACCTTAAACCGTATAGTTGGCTTATTGTACTTGTTTTATTTTTTGCTGGGATATCGCAAATACTCTCACTTTATGATCCAATTATTTTTGGAAAAATCATCGATGATTATGCCTTAAACAATAAACAAGGCAACACTAGCAAAGAAGAAGGTGTTATAAAATTATTAATAATAGCTGTTATCGTAGCCCTTGCAGCACGTTTGTTCCTTTCGTTCAAAGATTATGTATTACGAATGATTGTGCAAAAATTTGGAATGCAAATTTTTAATGATGGCTTGAGACAAACACTAAGATTACCTTTTCAGGAATTTGAAGACCAAAGCAGCGGAGAAATTTTATCGGTATTACAAAAAGTACGTACGGATACCGAGAAATTTATTTCGTCTTTTATAAACATCCTATTTACATCGGTAGTAGGCATCGGTTTTTTAATGTGGTATGCTATTACGAAACATTGGGCACTTATTCCTGTATTTTTTATTGGTGTAGTTGTCCTTGGCGGATTGACAAGTATTTTAAGCCGTTCGATAAAAACATTACAACGTTCGCTTATTCGACAAAACCGACAAATGAGTGGTACTATAACGGAAAGTTTACGAAACATAGAACTTGTAAAAAGTCTAGGTCTTACTTATCCTGAAATTAGACGTTTAAAAGTTCATACTCAGGAAATATATGATCTAGAAATGGAAAAGGTCAAGAAAATGCGAACTCTAACTTTTCTTCAAGGCAGCATTCTGATTTTCCTAAAACAGTCCATTCTATTTATACTGTTATGGCTTATTTTTAAAAACGTTTTATCTCCTGGCGAACTTATTTCTATGCAGTTTATATCCTCCGGAATTATAAGTCCGTTACAAGATCTTGGCAGCATTATAATATCCTACCGCGAGGCCGAAACTGCTTTATTTCTTTTTAATGAGCTAATGCAAAAGCAACCAGAATATAGTCCTGAAGATCCTGTAGAAGTGGGTGCAATTAGCCAATTACATTTTAATGATGTCGTTTTCAAGCATAAAAACGCTAGCTATAACGCGATTCAGAATATTTCATTTAAAGCTAAACTAGGTGATAATATTGCATTTGTAGGGCCATCTGGTTCAGGGAAATCAACTCTTGTAAAACTATTGGTCGGTTTATATCGTCCTGTAGAAGGCGATATTCTTTATGATGATATATCTATTAAAGATTTACGATACAATCGTGTTCGCAGACAAATGGGGTTTGTAACGCAAGATACCCAACTATTCTCTGGATCTATTCGTGAGAATCTACTATTTGTTAAACCCGATGCTACAGACGAAGAAATGCTTTCGGCAATAGAGAAAGCATCTGCAACTCCTATTATAATTAATTCTGGGAAAGGTCTTGATACTGTTCTTGGCGAAGGTGGAAAAAAACTTTCGGGTGGCGAGAAACAACGACTCTCTATAGCCAGAGCTTTATTACGTAAACCAAAGATATTAATATTTGATGAAGCAACTTCGGCGTTAGATTCTCTTACTGAATCTCAAATTACACAAACGGTTAGAGAAATATCTGCAGACAAACAGCAAATTACCATTCTCATTGCTCACCGATTATCGACCATAATGCATGCCGATACTATATTTGTACTCGAACGTGGGAAAATTATTGAACAAGGAAATCATAATGAGCTTGTAGAAAGAAAAGGATTGTATTATGCTATGTGGAGACAGCAAATAGGTGAACGTAAAGACGATTTAGCTCCATCAAAAAAACAGAATAAAACCAATTGAAAAAATATTTTAACCATATAAGTAATCTAAGAAAACATAAGCATAAAACTTAAATGAACTTACATTACTTATATAGTTAACTTTTGAGTACAATCTTATTTCCTAGCTTTATATTCATCAAAACTATAAGGCCCAGCTCCAAAAAAAGAAATCATTAATGCTGCCCCAATAATAGAAAGGTTTCTCATAAAAGTCATAAGAACCAATTGATGATGAACTGGATCTTCAATATTCCAGAAATCATGCATTACAAATGTTACTGGTAACAGAATAAGAATTATCAACCATGAACCCCATTTGGCCATGAACCCCGTTAAAATACTTAATCCTCCCAATAATTCAAAAATCCCTACCAAAGGAACCAAAATATAAGAACATGGTATTCCTTTTGCCGTAGCTTCATAAACAAAATAATCTGAAAAATTTGCGATAGAAGAATACATAAAAATTGTACTAAATAAGATTCTGCCGATTAAAGGGATATAATTCATAGTAAAAAGTATTAGTTAAATTGATAATCGTTTTATTTTGGAATAAATCTTTGAATAAATTAAAGAACACTTAAATTTAGTGAATTAAAATCAAAGGACAAGGGCTTACTGAAATTCTTACAAGTCTAAGAGGAATACTTTCCTTAAAATTAAGCTATTATATAAAAAAATAAGAGCCGTCTCATATTGAGACGACCCCTATTAAAAAAAACTAAATGTAATTGTTTTTGAGTGACCGAATTTAGTATTAACTAATTTCAATTACTCGTGGAGATTTACTTTCCTTTGCTTCTTCTTTTTTAGGAATAACAAGGTGTAAAAGTCCGTTATCGTAATGTGCTTTTATTTTTTCTTCGTCAACTATATTGTTTGGTAATTCAAAACTTCTCTGGAATGATTGATAACTAAATTCTTTTCGAGTATAATTATCTTCAACTGTTTCTTTCTCATTCTGTTTAACAGAAGATATCGTTAATAAATTATCGTTAAGAGTAACATTAAAATCCTTTTTATCCATTCCTGGTGCAGCAACTTCTACTTCAAAATTTTCATCTGTTTCTTTAACATTTATTGATGGTATGGTTGTACTTGTAGATGAAAAATTGCTGTTTTCCCAGTTAAAAAGTTCACGTCCAAAAAAATCGTCTAATAGTGATGGAAATGATTGTGTATTGTTTCCGTTATTTCTGATACTTAACATGATGATTTACTTTTAATAGTTATACAAATAATTTAATAATTATTAAAAATGTTGATCAACATCATGCATATAACAAAATAAATACCAAACCATAAAACCTGTCATTTTTTCATAAATAAATGAAGTATTGACATAAAAAATCCTAACATAAACTATTAACACTAACAAAATGACAGTAACTATCTATTTACCCCAATCCTACCGACCTAAAAGCTCTTAAAATAATCCCTTTCTAAAATTTAGAACCAGTCTAACCGACTAACAAAGATCTTTGCCAATTTTTAATACTAATTTTATCCTTTAATTATAAAATTATTACCATGAGTGCTATTGAAAATGAAACCTTGCTGAGTAAGGAACTCTCTGTAATAGACAAAAAATTAAATAAGCTTAATGATGAAAAAATAAAGCTTCTTTTTAATGCATTAGGTCTTACCTCACGCGAAGATATCCCGAAAAATTACCTTGACTGGGAAACAATTCTAATCATTGTCCCAAACCGTCAAGTATCGCACGAACTAAAATCTTACAAATATTCAATATCCAGAATTACCTTTGCTACAAATGTTTATGCAAAAGAGATACATATTTATGACTTAAATGATTGGAAAAAAGCATTTAGTAACAAAACACATTTGCAAATTAAAAATGCTTTAAAAGAAAGTTTTGGTGGTGTTCAAAGAACACAGGAAGAATATATCAAAACTATCCCGAAAGGCAACTAAATAGCATGGAAGCAGAACATCATTATATAAACAGAAGTGGATGGTTACGAGCAGCAGTTCTTGGTGCCAATGATGGTATTTTATCAACCACAAGTTTAGCTATTGGTATTGCTGCTGCCAGTACAACTCGTGAACCTATTATTCTGGCTACCATAGCTGGTTTAGTAGCTGGTGCTTTGTCTATGGCTGCAGGTGAGTATGTTTCGGTAAGTTCCCAATCTGATATTGAAACTGCAGATTTAGAAAGAGAAAGTATAGCACTAAAAACTATGCCTGAGATAGAATTAAAAGAACTAGCAGAAATCTATCAAAATAGAGGATTAACTCCTGATCTTGCCAAAGAGGTTGCTAAACAATTAACTGCTCACGATGCTCTGGAAACTCATGCCAGAGACGAATTAGGTATTAACGAAATCACTCAGGCAAGACCTCTACAAGCTGCTCTTGCATCGGCAGCATCATTTATTGCTGGAGGTGTTTTACCGCTCTTTGTTTCAATTTTTGCTCCTCTTAAAGAAATTGTACTATATCAATATGTTTTTGCCATAATCTTTCTAGCACTTTCTGGAGCATTAGCCGCCAAAGCTGGTGGTTCTGATACTACTAAAGCAATATTAAGAATTACTATTTGGGGAACTTTTGCAATGGGAATATCAGCATTAGTTGGTTATCTTTTTGGCGTAAATATTTAATTCTTAATTCCTTTTTTGAGATTTTTAAGCAACGGATTATCCGAAAGCTTAATTTGTTCCATCGCTAATTTTGCAATTTCGGTTGCTCCCAATAAAGATAGATGCGTATCATCATCTTTGCCTTCTGGATAAAATCTAATCTCTCCTGCCTTGTAATGCAAATGTAATTTCTTCGATTTTTCAGGACCATAAGATTGTTCTAATAATTCCGTATAATATTCTAAGTCGATAAAAGGCACATTTAATTCCTTAGCAACCAATCTGGCTTCCAAAGGGTAATCTCCATGTGTACCAATTAGAACACCTTGCTCATTAAAATTTCTTCTGGCAATAGACGAAAACAGAATCGGAATTGCCCCTTTTTCTCTACTTTCTGTCACAAAACGAATTAGATTGTGTCGATACGCCGTATGTGGATTAGTATATCTAAGAGAATCAGCTATTTTTTCATCGTTATGTCCAAACTGAATAAAAATATAATCTCCTTTCTTAAGTGATTTATATACTGTTTCCCATAGTTTTTCATCAATAAAACTTTTTGTACTTCGTCCGTTTACGGCTTTATTCTCAACAATAATACTCTCATTAAAAAATGGCTGCAATACCTGACACCAACCATGCTCTGGATTTCGCTCTGGATCTTTTTTATTCGCCATAGTAGAATCTCCAATGCAATACAAAGTTGTTTTTTGTGCAGAAACATTAAGGGTAATAAGCAATATGATTAATAGGTAATATTTCATTTTTTAGACTTCTTTATTTTTAGACTTCTTAGAATGTTAGATTCTAGACTTCTTAGATTTTTATTTTTTTTATACATTATATATCTGCAACAAAATATGATCGCATTATGGTAAGCCTATATTATGTAGACGCACTGCGGTACGTCTCTACAGAAAAACTTTGTTCCTTTCTTCCTTTGTTCCTTTCTTTCCCCAATCTTGTCTCCCTGAGGAACGAAGGGTCTCCACAAGAAACTAACATAAGCTTGTCTTAAATTGTCGAGCTACTCGCGGAGATTGCTTCGCCAGTTCGCTATTGCTCGTGTCTTCCTGCGTCAGAAAGACAAGTTTGGGGTTACTTTATGGATAAACCTAATATTGCGTAGACGCACTGCGGTGCGTCTCTACAGAAAAACTTCGATCCTTTAAACCTTTGTTCCTTTGCTTCTTTGAACCTTAGAGCCTTCCTAAAGAAACCGCCGTAGGCACAGTTGCTTTCTCTCCGATAAAAACCTCACTCATCGTAACATTTTCGGCATTACTATTCGAAATGGCATTCTTAGCCGATTTGATTTCGATGTTATCCAATGTGATATTCTTGACTTTTTTCTCTGGAAATCCCTGAATTACAATTCCTGTACCCGTTACTTTATTACACGAAATATTAGAGAATGAAATATCTGAAATTTCAGATGGGAAACCGCTTCCTTCTCCATGATAATTGGCTGTAATATACAAGCAATCTTCAACTTCGTCTAATTGGATATTTCGAACAAAAACGTTTTTTATATAACCTCCTCTATCGGCATTTGTTTTTAAATAAATTCCTCTTTTTAAGTAACCTATCGTTTTGCAATTCTCGACAAACACATTTTTAATTCCTGCCGACATTTCACTTCCTAAAACTACACCATGAAGTCCTTTAAAATTACAATCCCTAATTACAATATTCTCACTTGGTGTATCCGAATTTGCTCTTCCCTCATGATCTCTACCTGCTTTAATAGCAATATTATCATCGCCGTTATTAAATGTTATTCGTTCTATCAAAACATCTTTGGCATATTCAGGATCGATTCCGTCGTTGTTATGGTTCAAAGATTTATAGCTTACATCTCTAACAGTTATACTTTCGGATTTTAATAAATGTAAACACCAAAATGGTGAATTTTCGATTCTGATTTTCTCAACCAAAATATTTTTACAATTGAAAAACTGAATCATCTGCGGTCTTAAAAAATATCCATCACCGAATTTTCTATCTTTTAATGGAACATTATTATGATTCATTTCGCGGCTTAATTTTTTACCTGCTCCTTCTTTGGCTTTAAAACTACGCCACGTATTTCCACCTTCGCCATCAATTGTTCCTTCGCCTGTAATAGCAATATCCGTACATCCATACGCATATATTAATGGACTATAATTATAAAGCATTGTTCCTTCCCAACTTGTAAGCACCAATGGTAAATAATGATTAGGATTGTCACTAAATTTAATTTTAGCATCTTTTTCTATCACTAACCTTACATTACTCACAAAATGTATTGGTCCATTGAGTTTATAAATTCCTTTCGGAACTATAATAGTTCCGCCTTTATTTTTCTTGCACAATGCCATTGCTTTATCAAAAGCAGGTTTGCTATCACTCACAGAATCTCCTTTGGCGCCAAGCCTCACAACATTTATTTGATACGACGGAATTACTGGTAATTTAATTCTGCTAACAATGGAATCGACTTTGCTTGTCGGAAAATCAACCGTTTGCGCAAAACAATTGAATGATATTAATAGTAAAAAAAGAAAGCTGTATTTCATAATTTAGACTTCTTAGATTTTTAGACTACTTAGAATGTTAGACTTCTTAGATTGTTAGACTTTTGGATTATTAGATTTGAACCTTTATTGCGTAGACACACTTCGGTGCGTCTCTACAGAAAACCTTTGAACCTTTGTTTCTCAGGGCTTTTGTTACTTTGTTTATTTGCCCCTTTCTCTCCCCAATCTTGCACCCTGAGGAACGAAGGGTCTCCTCAAGTAACTAACACAAACTTGTCTTAAATTGTCAAGCTACTCGCGGAGGTTCTTCCTGCGTCAGAAAGACAAGATTGAGGTTATATTATGGAAAAAAAACCTCTGAACCTCTAGACGCACTGCGGTACACCTCTACAGGAAAACCTTTGTGCCTTTGAACCTTTGTCACTCTGAACCTCAGTCCCTTTGAACCTTAGAAAAAACATTCT
This sequence comes from Flavobacterium sp. AJR, assembly GCF_002156885.1. Classification (NCBI taxonomy): domain Bacteria; kingdom Pseudomonadati; phylum Bacteroidota; class Flavobacteriia; order Flavobacteriales; family Flavobacteriaceae; genus Flavobacterium; species Flavobacterium sp. AJR. The sequence continues at coordinate 7,464 of NZ_NCWQ01000054.1, forward strand.
CAACTGTGTATTTCTTAGCCTCTTTTTTAGTTAATTGATTCGACCATTTAACTCTTTCCTTTGGTTTAAATCCTTCACCACTACAATTGTATTCGGCATAAAAAGCTGTTTTTTCGGCTTCGGGTTTAGACCAGTTTTCCCAACCTTGTGGCACTATATGATTTCCCATTTTGCATTCTATAAAAACGGTTTTAGCATAAATACGCCATGGTCTCCCCAAGTATACTTGTGTTGCATTTTTATCGGCTGTAAGGTTACAGTTTTTAAAGACAAACCCAAATTCTTTGCCTACGGGTGTTGATGCTGCTGTTATATAAGAATTCTTGAGACTATGAATTTGGCAATTCTCGAATAATACGGTGGATTTTCCAAAAATAAAATCGGTTGTCCCTTCGATATAACAATCTTTAAAATACTGCCTGGAGTTGTTTCCCGAGGCATATAATGTATCTTGGTTTCCTAATATATTACAATTAAAAATATAGGCATTATCTCCCATAATTGATAAAGCAACTGCTTGTCCTATATCTCCTGATGAATTTTGAATCGTTAAATTAGATGCCGAAAAATCATTCCCTTCTACCAGCATTGTGTAGGTATAAAAAGTACTATTCCTGCCTAAATTCATCTTACCAAAATAATCATCGTAGGTAATGATCGTCTTTTCTTTACTCTCACCAATTAACGAAATATTGTTATTGAATTCTGGGATTCGTATTTTTTCATAATACGTTCCGTTTTTAATATGAATCGTTACATTCTCATACGGAAAAGCTTTAGTCGCATTTATCGCATCCTGAATTAACTTAAAATCTCCTGATCCATCTTGCGCAACGGTAATTACGTTTTCGGATTCAGCTTTTTTTTTTCGCTTTTTTCAAAAGCGTATTTTTTCTCCCAACTTGGGTATTTTTTTAAAGGTTCTTTTGGTTCATCTGTGTACCAAGCGTAGCCATTTTTGCGTTCTCCTCCTATTTCGTCCAGAGATTTCTTTTTTACTCCATCTCTATCACAAAAAAATGGTTCGTTGTTGTCTAGCTCCATAAACCTTGCCCAAATTGGTGAAGCATTTGTTGCAGGAATCATTTTTTTATCGATAATTTTTCCTGCATCATTTAGGATTCGTTCTTCTTCGAGATTGGTGATTTTAGTTTTTTCAAACCATGTACAGGCGCTTTTTACTGCTGTAATTACTTCTGGTGACGGATTATCTATAGACATTAATAACAATACTATTTTAGCCGATTCTTTTCCGCTTAAAGACGGTAATTCGTAAGCTCTTGCTTTGGCTGGAGCCAAAGTATTTTCGTCATGTTGTGCACACCAAGCTGTTAAGACTCCGTTTTGTTTGTACTGTGTTTTTATAATACAAGTTATTCCTTTATCAAAAGCAACTTTAGCTTTAGCAACATAATCTTGTGAAATAGGAATGCCGCTATAATCTGAAGTTTCTCCGATTTGTTTTAATATTGATAAGATATGAAACATCGAATCGTCATTATAGGTAATATGGGTATAATATCCTTTTTTTAAGGGATAGAATTGTGGCCATCCTCCATTATCATATTGTGCTTCTAGCAAATAATCAAGTCCTAAAAGAAATGCTTTTTTATAACGTTCATCTGGTTTTTGCTTGTACATTTTTGCCAGAAAAAGCATTTCCTGGCACGTTGCACCATTATCGGTCGTGATATCATGTAAGTCACTTTTTAATGCAATTAAACTTTGCTTTTCAGCTTGTGAAAGTGGTTTCTGCATTTCGATATTCTTTGGCCAACCACCAATGTTACGTTGGTATAGCAACACATTCTCGGCAATGGTTTGAGCTTCGGGCGTTGCAAACCAAGCCGCATCGCTCTTTCTAATAATATCACTCCAATTTTTATAATTATTTTGTGCTTGCAGCATTATGCTACAACCTAATAATGCAATTAGATTTAATACTATGATTTTAATATGTTTCATTTCAAATTATCTGTTTAATTCTAATGCTGCCAAGATAAATGGACCTGTTGCTTTAGGATCGTTGTCTTTTTTTCTTTCGTTTATATAATATTCATAAGAACCGTCTCTGTATGGTTTCCCTCCTAATCCTGCAACTGCGCAAGCATTAGTAATTGTAATTTCACCATCGGCATCAACTTTTATCAATTGTTTGGTTAATCCATCAAAAGATTTGTTTGCGATGTCTTTATATTTTTTTGGCAAATATCCTTTGTTTGCTCCTTTCGCAAAAGCATAAATAAACATTGATGATCCTGATGATTCTAAATAATTTCCTTTTTTATCGCCCATATCGGTTACCTGATACCAAAGTCCTGTTTTTTTATCTTGAAATTTCACCAAAGCCTCTGCTAATTGATTTAAATACGTAACCAATTCTTTTTGTTTCGGGTGGTCTTTTGGAAAATAATCCAATACATCGACTAATGCCATTGCGTACCAACCTAATGAACGTGACCAAAAATTAGGCGATGTTCCTGTTTCAGGATTTGCCCAAGGCATTTTTTTACTCTCGTCCCAAGCATGAAAAAGTAATCCTGTTTTTTTATCCAAATCGTTTTTCTGAATTAATTCAAACTGTTTGGCGATATCATTCAGTTCTGCTCCTTTTTCAAACTGGGTTGTATATTGTGCATAAAACGGTTCTCCCATATACAATCCGTCTAACCACATTTGGTCTGGATAGATTTTTTTATGCCAGAATCCACCACTTGCTGTTCTTGGTTGTTCTTTTATTTGCTTTCTTAAAAGTTCTAATGCTTTTAAATATTTTTGATCTTTTGTTGTATCATATAAATTAAATAATAAACGACCAGCCGTAACCATGTCTATATTATAGGTTTCAAATTTATAGCTTTTAATACTACCATCTTCTTGAACTAAATCATCAACATACTTTTTTATGTAATTGTAATATTTAACATCGCCTGTTTTTTTATACAATTCTTCAAATGATGTTAATACTAATCCGTGTACATAATCCCATTTCGGTTCTTTTAAATCATCAATCATATAGGCTTCGGGATGGCATTTCATGATAGATAATGCCATTTTTTCTGACCATTTTAAATCTTTAGAAATCGCTACAGTAGCTTTTGCAGGCTCTTGAGAAATAGTTTTACAACTCATTAATGTCATTACACAAACTAATGCTATTGACCCAAAATAATTTCGTTTTATAATATTCTTCATTTTAAAATATGCTTTATATTTTTATTTATCCAACTCTATTGCGCTCAACAGAAATGCTGTTAAAGCTATGGAACTGTTGTCTTTCTTTTTTCCGTTAACATAATATTCATTTGATCCATCTCTAAATGGATTTCCTCCTAAACCTACATTTGAAGAAACGTTTATTATATTCAATTCTCCGTTCTCTCCAAATCTAACAAACTCTTTTATAAATCCATCAAATGATTTTTCGGCAATCGTTTTATATTCCGAAGGTAAATATCCATTATTTACACCTTTTGCAAAAGCATAAATAAACATTGCAGATCCCGATGGTTCTAGATAATTATCTTTAAGCAATGGTTTATCTGTTACCTGAAACCATAATTCCGACTTGTCTTTATAAACAAGTAACGCTTTGGCTAATTGATTTAAATCCCCAACTAATACTTTCCTCTTCGGGTTGTTTTTTGGATAATAATCCAACGCATCAACCAATGCCATCATGTACCACCCCATTCCTCGTGACCAAATTGTTGGTGATGTTCCTGTTGCTGGATTCGCCCATGCAATTTGCTTGCTTTCGTCCCAAGCGTGATATAACAATCCTGTTTTTTTATCGATAAAATGATTTTGGACTATCTCAAATTGTTTGGCTATATCATCTAGCTTTTTTCCCTTTTCAAACTCAACCGTGTATCGTGCATAAAAAGGTTCTGCCATATATAAACCATCCAACCACATTTGATTAGGATAAATTTGCTTGTGCCAAAATCCTCCGCTTGCATTTCTAGGTTGATTTTCAATTTGATTCCTCAAAATAACCAATGCTTTTCGATAGCGTTCTTCTTTGGTTAAATCGTATAAATCAAAAAGCATTTTCCCCGGATTGATATAATCTATATTATTCTCTTTTGCGTCATAACCTGTTATATTCCCAGAACTATCTATTAACTCACTTGTATATTCTTTTACATAATCCAGATACTTTGGATTATGGTTCTTTTGATATAATTTTTCAAAAGATAGCAATGCAAATCCTATTTTGTAATCCCATTTTGGCTTTTCGGCACCATCTATCTGCCATGCCTTTGGGTATTTGTTTATAATCGAAAGCACGGTTTTTTCAGACCATTTGCCTTGAGCATTTGCTTTACAGCAAAACAGCACCAATACGATAATTAGCTGTTTATAAAAATAAATTTTATTAGAAATACTCTGAATCATTAATAATTATATTTTAATCTTTAGCTGATTTTCTTTCACGCAGATTTTAAAAAGATTTAAGCAGATGTACACAGATAATAATCCATAATTAAATCTGCTAGAATCTGTGTTAATCTGCGTGAAACTTATCGTTTTAATTCTATCTAACTCTTTGCGAAAGGAACGCTGATGAAACGGATTCGCTAAGGCGAAAACACGGATAAAAACGGATTTTCTCCAGTCCCGAATCTTCAGAATTATGATTGTTTTTAAAAATCCGTTTTTTAATCCGCGGCTTTACTTTTTGTAAATCCGTTTCATCCGCGTTCCTTTATAGATTATTTGTTCACTATTAAATCAGCACAAAAATTACATTTTGCCTTTTTTATTCAATACTTCTAATCTTTCGTCAAGGTATTTTATAAATTCTTCTTTGTTTTTTATACCCTCTTTTTCTTGTTCCCAAGCGCCTAAGAAATAAAACGAAGTTGCTTTTATAGTTGGTTTAAAAACCAATAAATAATCTAAATCTGTATCGGCTACATTTTCGATTGTAGTGGTTTCATAAAAAATTGCCATTCCTAATTTATCAGGAACTAATGATTGTGTTCCGTATGTAGCAAGGTATGCCCACTTTTTATTTTTGCTTTCTTTTTTAAGCAATTCAGCATTTTTCTGTTTTACAATTCCAGTACAAATTCCTTGAATTTCTTTAGACGCTTTAATGGTATGCTGCGTGTATAATTGATCTGGTTTAATGGTTAATTCTGATGTAAAATCAATCTTATCTGATGCTGTTTTCCATCCAAAATAATTCACTTTTACTTTAGATTCATTTACCTTATTTTGTACATACGCCAATGTTGAATCGACTTCATAAAAATGTAGTTTTTTATTATCCAGATAACGATCTATAGAACCTATTCCGATTCCTTTTCCTGCTTTTAAAATATCTGCTCCCCAATCGCTCATTTCGTGATAGGAGTCAAAATTGTCTTGACCAACTATTGGTAAGATCATTTCTGATGTTTTTTTGCCAAAAATATCAATGGCATTTCTCCAGTCTAAGTACAAACGATATCCTATTCTGTTACTTTCCCATCCTGGTCCTTCGTAACGAATATCAAATGAATGATCGGTATGTTCCGGAGCTAATTTTAGTTTATCTACATTCTTAAAAACTGTTCCTCCTATATACTTGCGTCCTTCCCATTTACCATCTGTTTTTACCGATATTTCGGCATATGTTTTTGCTGTTTTTATATCGTATTTGCTTTGTGCTTTACAACTTGAAAGTCCTAAAATTAATGCTGCCGATACTGTTATTATTGTTTTCATTTTATTCTAATTTATTTAAATATTGTAGCTAAAAATTGTGTTGTGTATTGTACTGTTTCGTCAAACCATGGATTAAAAAACCAAAATGAATGCGGCGAATTCTCTATTGTTTTTACCTCGTTATATATCTTATTTTGTTTCAAAATGGCTATCATATCGTCTCTTCCTGCATGAAATCTATCCAAACTGCTATTGATAAACAGTATTGGTGGTGTGTTTTTATTGGTATGCGTTAATGCTGAAGCGTTTTTCCAATTCTTAGGATTTTCTTCATAAGTACCATTTAACCATAAAGCTGCCATTTCTCCTTCTTCAGATTCTGGATGTTTAAACGCTAAAATTCCATCTATATCAATAATTGCGTTTACTGCTGCCGATGATTTACTCTTATACAAAGCATCTTCATAAGCTACATCTCCATTTGTTGTACCAATCAAAGCAGCCATTTGACCTCCCGAAGAACATCCTAAAATAGCTATTTTGTTTGGATCCACTCGGAATCTTTTGGCATTATCTTTTATAAACTTAATCGCATTTTTTACATCGTAAATTGCCTGTGGATATTTCGCTTCAAGCGATAATCTGTATTCTATTGCAAAACAAGAATATCCTTTTAATGCTATTTCCTGTCCTAGAACCTGCATTTGTTTTTTATTTCCTGATTTCCAACCTCCGCCATGTATCATGATTACAGCTGGATTTAATTTTTGTTTTTTATTGATAAAAGCATCAAGATGTAATTCTCTGCTTTTTTCCTGATTATAAACTATATCATAAACTGCGTTAACATCTTTATTCTTTTGTGCCTGAGCAATTGTTATAGAGGGATATCGCTTAATTAATTTTGTATAGGTGCTTTTTACGGTATATGATGTATCGATGCTATACTGACTTTGTACATCAATAGTTTTGAAAAAAAGCAACAAAAAAAGCAATATTCTTATCATCTATAAAAAAATAATTTTTAGTTAAGAAAGGAGTTCGACATATAATCAAACTCCTTTTTAACTAACTCAAAAAACAATAATTTTAAAAAATTATGGAATTACTAATTACTAACACTTCTTAATATGCTGGATTTTGAGGAAAATCATTATTTCTGTTCAAATCTAATGCTGCTTGTGGGATTGGTCTTAAAACTTTAAGATTTCCATTTTGTCCATTAAAAGCATTTGCACTTGTTACTTTAGGATTAAATAAAACGGTTCTTTGTACTAATGTTCCTGTTCGTTTTAAGTCGAACCAACGGTGATATTCACCTAATAATTCTCTTCCTCTTTCGTCTAATATTGTATTAATATCTATTGTTGTTAGTACTGGTATTACTCCTGCTACACCTCCTCCAGCTCTTTTTCTTACTTCGTTTAAACGTGTTAAAGCTGTTGGTGAGTCTCCTGCTTTAAAATAAGCTTCGGCAGCAATTAAGTATGTTTCCCCAAGTCTGGCTATGATAAAATCACGGGTACTACTTCTGTTAGTTGCAACTGTATATGGCGTTGTATTAAAGTTTACACTTGTTGCGCCACTATATGGTGCTTTGGGATCATCAAATTTACGAACCGGAATAAGGTTATAATCTCCTCCTGCTGCTGCAGCTGAAGAATATGATCCCCAAATATGGTATCCTGTAGGCGTTGTTGCTGGTGCAACTACTTTTCCTAAATCTTTATGTGCTGCTATATATGCATCTCTATCGGCTTGTGTAAACCATTTTGGCTCGTAAAAATGAGCAATTTTTAATGCTGTTTTATCGGCTACATCATAATAATCATAATATCTGCTATAGATTTCGGTCATGAATGTTCCTTCCCAACGTTTGTCTCCTTTTTCAAATAATGATAAAGCATAAACTGTAGGACAAAGTGTGTAACTTCTGTTAGGATATGGGTTTCCTGATGCAGCTGCTCCTAAATAAGAACTAAACCAATAGTTTTGTGAACTTCCTAATGATGTTGTTCCTGTAGCATTTGAAGCAATTGAGAATTGAACCGAAAAGATTGTTTCGGCATTCATTTCGTTTCCTGGTTTTACTACGTTATCAAATGACACGGCTAATGCCTGACCATTAATTACTTTATCTGCCAAGGCTGCCGCTGTTGCAAAATCTGTTGCGTTTCCGAAAGTTTCGTACCCTCTTGTAAGATATACTTTTGCTAATAAATTCTGAACGGCTCTTTTATTTACTCTTCCTGTATATGCTCCGTCAGCTACTAGCGGAAGTGCTTCATCAAGATCTTTTATAATTTGAGTATATACTTGTTCTGCCGTATTTCTGTCAAATGAAGTAACTGCTGTATTGATATTTTCTAATACTACCGGAACTCCTCCATACGTTTGAACTAATAAGAAATATGCATTTGCTCTTAAAAATTTAAGCTCTCCTATTCTTGTATCTAATGTGCTTGATTTTTCGGTTATTCCTGAATAATACAATCCTTTATTGGCTTGCTGAATAGATGAATAACACGTTCTATACAATTGATCTACTCCTTGCGAAGAAGAAGAAAGGGTTAAATATTTAGCTAATCCTTCTGGTTCTTGATTTCTTCCTTCAGAGTACATATCTGTTCCTGCCTCAAACAACCATGGATCTCCTCCATAAACATCTTTTAAGGCTGCGTAGTTTGTATTTACCAATGATTCAAATCCTGGTGCGGTAATAAAATATTGCTCTGCCGAACCATAGGAACGATTATCTTCATCGATATAATCCGAGCAAGAGTTTAGTGTCGTTACTAGTATTCCTATAATTACTATTATTTTTTTCATCTTTCTTTAATTTAAAATTTTAAACTTAATCCCATTTGTACTGTCATTGTAGACACTCGATTAACTCCTAATGAGGCAGTTGCCCATTCCGGGTCATACCCTTCGTAATTTGTAAATACAAACGGATTCAAGACGTTTACATAAAGGCGTAAGTTTTTAAGTTTTAATTTATTTAGTAATTCATCATTAAAACTATACCCTAAAGCAATATTCTGAATTTTAACAAATGAAGCGTCTTTATAAAATGCAACATTATTAGTATCATAATAAACTCCTGCTCCACGTGGTAATGGGTTTGTGTTTGAGTATTGTGCAGGTAAACCAGCTCCATTTGCAGGAACATACCAATCTCCTAAATCTAACTTCTGGCGACCTCTATCAGTTACGTCGGCAAAGTTGTCGTGAAAACTACTAAATACTGTCATTCCCTGATTGGTTATCAAAGACATCGATAAATCAAATTGTTTTACTTTTAATGTTGTAGAGAAACTTCCTGACCATTTTGGGTCATAATTTCCTAAGATGGCTCTATCATTATTAGCATCGATTTTACCATCATTATTTAAATCTTTTACTTTTGCTTCTCCTGGTTTTTGACCATAAGAAAGTGCCTGAGCAGCTTCGCTTTCTTGCCAAACTCCATCAAAAACATAGTTGTAATAAGAATGAATGTTTTCTCCAATAAATAAGTTGTTCCCAACATCATCTACTTTATCTTGTCCGTAAATAGATTCTAATTTATTCACGTTTTTAGTAAATGTAAAACTGGTTTCCCAAGTCACATTTTCAGTTTGAATATTCTTGGTTACCAAAGCAACCTCAATTCCTTTGTTGCTTACAGAACCAACGTTTGAAGTGATCGTAGGAACTCCAATCTCTAATGGTAATGCTTGCTGGAACAATAAATCTTTAGACAAACGATCATAAACATCTACACTACCAGAGATTCTGTTACGTACAAATCCAAAATCTAAACCTAAGTTTACCTCTTTTGTTTTTTCCCAGGTAAGGTCTGTATTTCCTAAACTTGCAGATGTATATCCGTTTGCAACTGTACCATTAAAATCATAATATGTTGGCACTTTTAAAACGCTTAAACTTGAGTATGGACTTACGTTGTCATTTCCTGTATAACCGATACTTCCTCTTAATTTAAAGTTTGAAACAAATTTTAAATTTTTCATGAATGATTCTTCGTGAACATTCCATCCTAAAGCTACAGATGGGAAAGCTGTCCATTTATTTTCTTCGGATAAAACCGATGATCCATCGTATCGTACAGAAGCTGTCAATAAATAACGCCCTTTGTAAGCATAGTTTAAACGAGCTGCATAAGACTCTAATGTATTTTTAGAATACGGAATAAATATACCTGAAGGAATTAAAGCAATATTACCAGATGGTGTTAATGAATAAGTTGCTTGTGCTCCTGAAGGAAGATTATAAAAACTGGTCTCGAAAGGATTTTCTCTTGAAGAAGAAAAATAAGTTTCGGTTGTATTTGAATAAAAACTCTGAAGTCCTAAAAAGCTAAATACGTGAGCATCTTTTATAGTGTAATTGATATTAAACTGGTTATCCCAAGTGTAATTAAAGTTATCTACATTGGTTACATCTCCAGATGTTAAACTTTTGTTTTTAAGTCCAAAATCTGTTTGTGCTCCTAATGATCTACCTTCTCTGGCATCCATTTTTCCTGCTGAAAAAGTTGATTTAAATGATAACCAACTTGTAGCTTTGTACTCTGCAAATACGCTACCTATTGTAGTAAATCTTCTTATCTCGTCGCTAGAATTAGCAATTTCTAAAAGTGGGTTATATGAACCTGTTTTATTTATTCCGAGTGCTCCATTTGGATATTTTAAAGTACCTGGTTGTTGTGCATACGTACCTACTATTTCGTTACCCGATGCATCTATCGCCCATGGTGATGTATATGGATTTTGTCTGAAAGCTTCTTGCATTGCTGTTCCACTTCCTAATTGTTCATCAGTTTTAGACATTGTTAGGTTTACCCCAAATGAGATTTTATCATTTATCTTATGATTCAAACCTGCCTTAAAAGTATATTTATCGATTCCTTCATTATCAATAACTCCAGTTTCTTTTTGCGCTCCTAAACCTATGTTATAAGCCAATCCATTATCGGCACGACCCGAAACTGTAAAGTAATTATTTTGTGTCATTCCGCCTTTAAGCACAGTATCTTGCCAATTGTAACTTTGATTATTTGCTACTCTTTGAAACAAAACTGCATTGGTTCCGCCTTGACCTACAGCAGCATTTAACTCCGTTGGATCTATATCCATATAAGTTGGATTGCTTGCAGAAATAGAAGTTGCCAAAAATGCTGATTGATGATAATACCACCATTTTTCCGGACTCATTAATTTAGGTAATCTCACAGCTTGTTTATTACCATAAGAAGTATCAAAAGTAACCGTTACACCAGCTTTGGCATTTGTTCCGTTTTTTGTAGTTACAATAATAACTCCACTTCCTCCTCTTGAACCATAAATTGCAGCCGAAGATGCATCTTTAAGTACGTCCATTCTGGCAATGTCTTGCGGATTCAAGAAGTCGATATTATCTGTAGGCACTCCATCTACTACAAAAAGAGGTTTTGATCCATCTTTATTAATAGAGTTTGCTCCTCTTATAATAACATTAAATCCGTCGCCAATTCGTCCTGAGTTTGAAGTCACCTGTACCCCCGCAATACTTCCCTGAATTGCTTCCATAGGATTGGTAACATTTCTTTCGGTTATTTTGGCAGATGATAAAGTATTGACTGCTCCCGTAAGATCTGCTTTCTTAACAGTTCCGTATCCTACAACAACTACCTCTTTTAGAGAATTTGTGTCTTCGATAAGGCTTATATTAATTTTTGATTTTCCTGCAACGCTCACTTCTTGAGTCTGGAAACCTAAATAGCTTAATACTAAGGTGGCTTTACTGTTTGATACATTTATTTTAAAACTTCCTTCAAAATCAGTCGAAGTTCCGTTTTTAGTTCCTTTTTCTAGAATATTCACTCCTGGCAGAGATAATCCAGCGGCATCGGTAATTTTTCCTTCTATTACAGTAGATTGAGCATTTATGGTATTGCTCAACAGAAAATTCAGGAAAAATAAAAATACAAGATTGTATTTTATTTTTTTCTTTAATAATGGTTTAATGTTCATAGTTTGGTTTTAATGGTTTGGTTAATTGATAGTATTTTAATTCATAATTGATTCTGTTTTTTTTTCATTATATAGATAGGTAGTAATAAAATTTATGCTTTTTAATATTCTTTAGTAAATAAACCTAATCTGCTTTTTTTTGCGATTAATCCCTCTTTTTCCATGGATTGGATTCAGAAATATTATGAACTTGTTTTTCTGTATGAAAAACCAACAGTATAATCACATTAAAAACTGCAACTATTTGTGACGTTATAAACTTACTTACAATCATCTATATCGATTATTAATGCCTTTTCTGAATAAAAAACAACAATTATGTAATCGATTACACGAAAGTATAAAATTAGTTTGAACGAGCCAAATTAAATTAAATAAAAATTACGTATTTAATTTATATACAGGATTAAAATTACAATAAGTGTAAAAAAACTGATAATTTGTTATTATAATAATTTAAATAAGATTCAAATGTTACATTAAAGTAATCGATTGCTTTAAGTGTTCAGTTTCAGCTTGCAGTACTAGTTTACAGTTTACAGTTTCAGTTTACAGTCTCAGTTGTGGCGATTGAGAGATGTGAAATATAAATTCTATCATATTTTAATCATAGCTCACGGTTTCAACCCTGTGATACAGGTTGTGATGATGTATTGTGCTCCAATGGTTGAAACCGTTGGCAATATTTATAAGCTAATATGCAGTGATAGTCTTCGGTTACGGTGATTGAAAGTCTAGAGTCTAAAATCTGAAATTTGGAATGGAATTACTTGCGGAGATCCCTCCTGCGTCGGGAAGACAAGTTTGTAGCGAAAGTTTGTAGCGAAAGTTTGTGGAGAAAGTTTGTAGAGAAAGATTACCTGTAAGGAGCTGCATACTGAGACTGGTACTATAAACTGGTACTATAAACTGCTACTGTAAACTGACACTAAACACTGAAACTAAACACTGTGCCTAAAAAATGAACAAAAAAAAGAGATATGCAAAAAATTGCATACCTCTTTTTAAACTAATTTATAAGATAACGCTATTTAAACCAACGCGGATCTCCTACATTATTCTCTTTTAATGTCTGATTTCCAACTGTAAAATCACCATTTAAAGCATTTGTAAATTTAGGATCTAATGTTGTGTAATTTCCAGAATTATCAAATTTTATAGGAGTTGCAGCTGTAGTAAAAAGTGCAGCTGAATTATAATAATTATTATTTACAAATGTTGGAGCTACTGTTACAGCTTGATTTGCAAAGATTGCAGCTGTTTGCGCAAACAATGTATTACGAATTGTCGTTGCATTAGATACAAAACGTATGTACAAAATTCTATTTGAAGCAGTCATTCCATTATTAAATATCGTACAACCATCAATTAATATATTAGTGATTAAACCTGTCCCTGTTAAATCTTTGGCATTATCTATACGGATAAAATCACGTCCTAATGCACAATTATTAAACGTACTGTTTTTTAATGTAAGCTGTCCTAAATGAGCAATCCTAAAGTCAATAAAATCACCATTATTAGTCAATACATTTGTTACAACAGTGTTCTCTACTATAGCCGAACCAACTCTTGTGTTGGCTTGACTTGAAGATATTAATGATTTTCCGAAATCATGGATATTACATCCACTTATTAAAAGCGGACCATACGTTACATTTGCTTCATTGTATTTAACAGCATCAGTAAGAGTTTTATCTCCGTTTAAATCTAAATCTATCAAATTAAGAATTGTAGATCCATTATTAAGTGAGAAGTTTACATGTAGTAATGGTTTCTTATAGCTATATAATCCTCTAATAGTGATTGATTTATTTAAACTGATTGTGCCTTTAAAAACAGTATAATCACCAGGCATCAATACTAATACGGCTCCTGGCGCAGCATCGGCAATTTTAGCACTTAAATCATCTTCTGGTTTAACCAAAATCCCTGTTCCTATATCAATTCCTGTTGTAAAATCTAAAAAACCTCTTTTTTTAGCACCATTAAATAAGTCTGCTCTATAAGGTGTTTCTCCTTTTAATCCTGTTATTATCGCAATTCCATTTACTTTTTCTTCTGCAGTTACAACATGTTTAATGGCGCCAGGATTAACAACTATTTCTGTTACATTACTATTAGCAGTCCATCTCAAGGTAACTTTATTCGACTCTATGTCGCCATCTTGGCTAGCTAAGAAAATTTGCTCTGATGATGTGGTTGCCTTAGTAACAGACCATTTAGAATCTTCTAATCCTGTTGAACTTACAGCTTTTATTCGAATTGAATATGTTGTTTCTCCTTCTAATTGTATGCGAACCGGCAATTCTTGTGGATTAACGTTAACTGTTTTATAAATAGTCTTAAAGTCTACATCATCTGCGCTAAACTCTACAACATAATGATCTGCATCTTCATTAACAGTCCAATTTAAATCAACTGCTGTTTGATTTCTAACTACTGCAGTAAGCCCTATAGGCGAAAACTCTCTGGTCGCTCCTATTCCGTCTAGTAATCCTTCATTATAAGTTTCGCAGCTAGAAAAAGCAAACATGAACAATAATGTGGCTATTAATCCTTTTAGTATATATTTTATTTTCATAAACTTAATAATTTATAATTAGTTTTAAGTTAAGCTGCTGGATGCAAAATGCTAAATTTTATTTAACACATAGAAACATAGATTTTATGTACAATATGTATAAAAAGAACACAAAAAGAAATACATTTCTTTCGCATAGCTAACTATGTGCATTTAAAACAAATGAAATGCCTTTTTTAACATACAAAACCTATGTTTCTATGTGTTAAAATTAATTACTCCAACGAGGTTTTAAGTTAGATATTAATAGCCATAATCATTAAACAATTTCCCATTGCTTCCTTCAATAAGCTTTTGCCATATTGGCCAAAACTGTCTTGTATCTGGATCAACTCCAATCTTGTAAATCGAATTTATCTTACTATCCGTAAGTGTACTCCAAGCAAAAGAGGTATAATCTGGTCCTGGATTTACATTCTCACCGCGATTTAATCCATAAATATCAAGAGTAACATTATCAGCTTTGTACTTATAATACAAAGTAGTTGGTACATCGGCATAATCTCCTGAGTGTTTTTGTAAATCAAACATTTTTTGCTTGGCTTCGTCTAATTTCACTTTAAGTAAATTCCAACGAATAAGTGCTTGTTTACGTTCCATTTCTCCCGTAAACTCATATTTATTTTCATCTACAATAGCATTAAACATTGCTGTTTTACTACTTAGACCATTTACATAATTATCTACTTTTTGACTCTGATCTCCAGCAGTAAAAGCTCTTCTGCGTATTTCTTTTAAGTAAGGCGCAGCAGCTGCAGGGCCTTCTAATTCATTAGCAGCTTCGGCAGCAATTAAAAGCACTTCGGCATAACGCATATAAATTTTATTTACTCCATCATCATTTGTAGAAGTCACAAAACGAGTCATCCATTCATAGCGGTATTTACCAAAATACCATTTATTTAATGCTCCTAATTCTTGCTTGGCGATTCCATTTACAGGTTTACCGTATAAGTAAGGTACACAGGTAACATCTCTACGACTATCTGCTTTATCGTAATCATAAAAAATAGTAGGTAGTGGTCCTGCCGAACCTCCGCGGTTAGGTCCATTTGCATGAAATTGATCTACATCTGTATGCTTTACAGCAAAACTGTATAACATTCTTCCTCTACCATCTGCAAAAGGAATTTCCCAAAGAGATTCCCCTCCTGCCGTAATGTTTTCTTGGTTGTATTTTCTCCAGAATGTTTCAAACGAAGGTTCCAAATTAGCTTTTCCACTCTGAATAACAGAGCGAGATTCATCCAATGCCAATTTATACATTTTATCTACCGAAAGTTCTGTATCATTACTTCTGTGAACACCGTCTGGATATTGCTGAAATCCACTAGCAACCAATGCTAAACGAGCACGTAAACCTTTTACAAAAGCTTTATTAATGCGTTCTACACTTGCAGTAGCAGCACTTTCATTTGGCCATGGAACTAGTGTAGCGGCTTCTCCCAAATCCTGAATAATTTGCTTATAAATCACGTCACGACTTGATTTTGGTAAATAAATGGTTTCTGTATTAACTGGCTCAAAACGAGCGGGTACATCACCATGTGCTTTAACTAAATCTGCGTAAAACACAGCACGCAATGTTAAAGCCTCTCCTAATAAATATCCAAATTCAGTTCCCGGTTTTGGGTTACCATATTTACGAATACCGTTGATGCAAATATTAGCACGTTCGATTCCCGTATACATGGATGTCCAAGGGTTACCTCCACCACCTTCTGTTACCTCCAGATTCATCTGGCTATTGGTAGGCTTTGCATCGTAAATACTTAAACCTGCTTTATCATCAGAAGTAGATTCTGAAGCATTATACCACTCAGTATCTGTATTAAATCCGTAAAAAGGAAGAAAACGACCTCTGTGTCCATTAGTTTCTGCAAATGCTATTTTAATTCCATCAACTGCACCTTTGGTTAATCCCTCATTAGAAAAAATTTCTTGTTCTTCTAATGTTGATTTTCCGGGAGCATCCAAATAATCCTCTGAAAACTCTTGGCAAGCACTAAAAAGACTTGCTAAAATTAGTCCTGCTATTATTATTTTATGTTTCATCTTTTGATACGTGTTAAATTAAAAAGCTAGATTTAAACCAAAAACCATTTGCCTGCTACGCGGATATGCAGAATAATCTACTCCCGGAGTTAGCGGTGTTTTTCTTCTTGTAGAAACCTCAGGATCTGGTCCTGAATAATTCGTAAGAAGGAAAACATTAGTAGCTGTTAGGTAAAATCTTAATTTAGAAACTCCCAATGCCGAAATAAGAGAATTTGGAGATGTATATCCTAATGTAAGCGTATTAAGTCTTAAAAAAGAACCATCTTCGACTGCCCAATCATTAAAAACAAAACGATTCATATATGGTGACCACATTGTTGTATTAGCGTTAAGAGCTGCTAATTGAGTAGGATCTGTTACTAATTGTCCAGAAGCCGGATCAAGATTTGTCCATCTGTTACCATCGGCCATATCTGTACTTAAATTTCTATATTGCCCATTTGGCGTAGAAGTCGTAAATTCAACTTTATTAGCATTATAAACATCATTGCCAATACTATAGTTAAAAGAAGCTGAAAGATCAAATCCATAAGCGTTTCCGTTAATTACAAAACCTCCACTATATTTTGGGTTAGAATTACCAATTATTGTACGATCATCTACAGTTACCACACCATCACCGTTTAAATCTTTTAACTTCATACTTCCTGGTTGCACAGCACCAACAATACCCGAGCTATTTGCAATTCCTGGTTTTAAAGTATATTTCGTTCCGTCATAATCAAAATCAGATACTTCATAACGACCATCATTCTTAAAGCCATACATCATACCTATTGGCTGACCCACTTTTACCTGATAATCTCCATCTATTGCCGAATTCCAAGTACTTGAAGGATTAAAACTATCCATAACTCCAAGAGAGTTAATGCGGTTTTTATTTATACCTACGTTAAAAGAAAAATTCAAACCATAATTCTGTTTTTGTAATGCCACAACATTTAGAGTAGCTTCAAAACCTGTATTTTGAGTTTCTCCCATGTTTCGATATTGGCTCGAATAACCTGATCCTGCTATAAGGAAATTTATTAAAAGATCTTTAGTTACATTTTTATACATTTCTACAGAACCATTTACACGGCTTTTAAAAAAATCAAAATCTATTCCTAAGTTCTGCGTTACTGTAGTCTCCCATTTTAAGTCTGGATTAAACAAGATCGTTGGTGCAGCCCAATAATTTTCAGTACCATCCATCCAAGAAGATGGGGTTGATTCTAAAGTTTTTACTGTTTGTCCGGTTGGGATATTATTATTCCCAGCCTCACCATAACTCAATCTTACTTTAAGTGAGTTTATCCAGGAAACCTCTTTTAAGAAACTTTCTTCAGATATTTTCCAAGCTGCTGCTGCTGCAGGGAAAAATCCCCATTTATTACCGTCGGCAAACTTACTTGATCCGTCGGCACGATATGTTGCCGTAAAAAGGTAACGATCTTTATAATCGTAATTTAAACGTCCAAAAAACGAAAGTAATTTATCATCTGCAAAATAATAATTATCTACAGAGATAGGTTTACCTTGTGAAGTCAATTTTTTAGCTTGTTCAAAATCAAAAAACGTCGGAAAACCTTGTAAAGTAGTATTTACATCATTTCTTTGATAATTAATAGACTCTTCTCCTACAAGGATTTTTAAATTATGATTATCACCCAATGCTTTTTTAAAGTCATAATTAAGGGTATTTGCGTTTCTAAAACGAACTTCTGTACGATCACTCATTATAAGTGCAGGCATTCCTTGTAGTGTAGCAGCAGGTTTATTGGCTACATAATAAGTAGAACGTCCATAAAAACGAGAATCCAAATAACTATAATTATCAAGTCCTAAGTCGGTTTTAAAAACCAGTTTATCAGTAATTTTCCATGAAAAACTACCTAACATATTAAAGTTTTTTCTAAGCTGCTGGCGGTCATTATCGGCTACAGCCACAAAAGGATTTACAAGATAACCTGATACTGCCTCATCTGTATCATCTGTAGTTAAGCCTGGCATTGGTAATGGCGAATATCCCACAGCGTGTTTTAAACGAGAATCATTTGATGAAACTTCATTTTGTTCATTAGCTCCTCCTCCGTTTATTTCTGAATTAGAGTAACGCATCGTAAAGGTAAGATCAACTTTTTCACTCGCTTTACTTTTTAGCGCAAGCGATAAGTTATCTCTTTTAAAATCTGAACCTTGCATAATAGCAGTTTCATCATAATGCGCATAATTAAAATTGAAATTAATTTTATCCGAACCACCACGTATAGCTAAATCACGGCTTTGTACTTCTCCAGTACGACCATAAATTTGTTTTTGCCAGTTATCCCCCTTTAAACCTTTGTAAATATCATAATCTTGCCATGATCCAAAATATTTTTCATACGAATCTGCATTTCCTTTTGCGAGCAAAGCATACTCATATTGCCACTTTACAAAATCATCTGGCGCAAGAACATCAATTTCATTAGCCATCTTTTTCATTCCGTAGAACATATTAAAGTTCACTGCAATTTTACCATCTTTACCACTTTTGGTAGTAATAATAATAACTCCATTAGCGCCTCTAGAACCATAAATTGCTGTAGATGCAGCATCTTTTAAGGTGGTAATAGTATCAATATCAGATGGAGAAATATCGTTCATGCTATTTACAGGAAATCCATCTACTATTATTAATGGGGAGCTATCTTGTGTTAAAGATCCTCCACCACGAATTCTAATTTTAACTTCTGAATCTGGCGAACCTTCTGAAGATATTACCTGAACCCCAGCTATACGCCCTGTTAGAGCTTCGGCTACGTTTGCAATAGGTGTCTTTCTTACATCGTTACCCGATAAAGTAGAAACAGCGCCAGTTAAATCCCCTTTTTTTACTGATCCGTATCCAATAACTACAACTTCGTTTAATGTATTGGCATCTTCACTTAATACAATATCTATTTTGTTTTTTCCAGTTAAAGCAACTTCTTTAGTTTTAAATCCTATAAATGAAAAAGTTAATATCGCTTTCGGATTCGTAAGCTTTATTTTATAATGTCCGTCAAAGTCGGTCGAAACACCATTCTTTGATCCTTTTTCTAATACATTTACACCCGGTAAAGTTAAACCTGCGGCATCTTTAACGGTACCTTCTATTGTTACATCCTGAGCAAAAATTTGATTGCTCATGAAAAATATCAGAAAAAAGGCCCAGACAAAATAACTTCTTGTCCCTTTTTTTAATAAATGGTTATTATTCATAAATTTGGTTTTAATAGTTAAGGTTTGTTTGTTTTGGTGGTTTATTTTATGCTTTTCATTTTAGCACCATTGATGTAGGTATTATTAAACTTTAAATTCTTTACATGTTTAAGCGAATATGGTTTTTCTACTTTATCGATTCTAACATTGGTAAACGTGATATTTTCTATAGGCGATTGCTCATATCCATCGGCTAGAATACCAAACTTTCCTCCATTTTTTACTTTAATATTTTCTAGATTAATGTTTCGTATTGCTGGAATAAAATCACCTACTTGGCTACCATAGATATCATAAAACATGGTAACTCTCAAAACACTTTCGGCAACGGTTCCAACTTCAATATTCCTTACATAAACATTCTCTGTAAGTCCACCTCTTTTTGAGTTGGTTTTGATTCTAATAGCTCTATCTAGATTAGGGCTATCCATGATGCAATTTTCTACAAAAACATTGCTTACACCAGCAGATATCTCACTTCCCATTACAACACCGCCATGACCATCTATCATTTTGCAGTTTTGAACAATGATATTTTTACTCGGAATCCCAACTCTTCTTCCATCCCCATCTCTACCAGATTTTATAGCTATACAATCATCACCAGTATTAAAGGTGCAGTTTCTGATAATTACATTTTGAGAATATTCCGGATCGCAACCATCATTATTAGGACCATGACTTATTATAGTTACACCATCGACGATTACATCTCTGGATTTCATAGGATGGATAACCCATGAAGGCACATCGTTAATTTTTACATCTTTTACCAAAACAGTATTACACTCGAAGAATTCTAAGAAATTCGGGCGTATATAATGACCTTCTCCAAAAACTCTTTCGGCTACCGGAGTTCCTATTTCTCCCATTTCTACCAAAGCTGGACGATTAAGTGCATCATTCTGGCTCGGCATTCCTTTTTCCCAACCATACCCCTTACCAGCCCAAGTCCACCAGTTTTTAGTACTAGATTGACCGTTAAGCGTTCCTTTTCCGGTTACTGCAACATTTGTTTTTTTGTAAGCATATATAAAAGGAGAATAATTCATCATTTCAGTCCCTTCAAAAGAGGTATGAACTATAGGATAATCTTTAGGATTTGTACTAAATAAAATCTCTGCATTATCATCCAGAAACAAATTCACATTATTGTCTAAATGTATTGCTCCAGTAAAATATTTTCCGTTTGGCACTACTACCTTACCACCACCACTTGCAACACAAGCTTCGATAGCTTTTTTAAACGCTAGCGTATTATCTGTAACACCATCAGGTATTGCTCCATATTCATTTATGTTAAAATTTTTATCAGGGAATTTTGTAGTAGGAATTTTTTTAATTATTTCTTCCATTTCCTTCCATGGATTTTTTTGAGCTTGCAATTTAGAAGAAGTAATACACGATAAAAATAAAGCTGTAATTACTATATAAATATATTTAGTATTCGCAAGTATTGGTTTATTTATAAGCATTGTGGTATAGTTTTTAGAATTCGTTTTCAACAATTATATATTTAAATGTAATCGATTACACGAAAATATATAATTACTTTAATTAGAAATGACTGCGCACTCATTCTCTGTCTTTTTCTGGTCAAAAGAAAGTCTACTGTATTGCCTAATTTATCTACTGCTCTATATAAATAACACCAAATACCATTTACTTTGATATAGGTCTCATCTAATCTCCAGCTCCCTCCCACGCTACCTTTTCTCTTCTTCATCGCTGACTCAAGCAAAGGTGTAAACTTATAAACCCAGCGCTGAATCGTAGCATGATCCACAAGCACTCCTCTAATTTTCATTATTTCCTCAACATCACGGTAACTAAGTGTAAATCTTAGCTTGAAATATACTGCCTGAAGAATTATATATTTTGGATAACAATGACCTTTAGTATTCATCTTTTGATCGGTTTAAAATTCTAAAGATAAAAGTTATTCCCAGATGCGACAGAACCGTATCTTCTGTTTGTATGCTTTTTTACTGCATAAATGTGAGCAGTAAACAGAAGCCACAGTTTTAGGCAGAAATTCCTCCCCGCAGTTAAGACATTGTTTATTTATTCTTTTCATCATCTTTGTCTCCTCATTAAGGTACCATAAGTAGACATAAGTGCCACTTCGTCTCCTTTTAAGTGCCGGTACAAATATGGTACAAATATATGATAAAAAACGATTAAAAAAGAGCAGAAACAAAAATGCATAAAAAAGAAAAACCGCTGTAAACTTTACGTTTACAGCGGTTTAACACTTATTATTAACTGATGTTAATCAGTAATTATTTGACTTCTTCGAATTCAACGTCTTCAACATTGTCTCCTTGAGCTTGCTCTTGTTGTGGAGCAGCTTGTTGACCTTGTTCTCCTTGAGCGTACATTGCTTCTGTAGCTGTTTTCCAAGCTGCATTAATGTTGTCAAGAGCAGTTTGAATAGCTGGAATATCTTGAGATTGGTGAGCCATTCTCAATTCAGTTAAAGCGTACTCAACAGCAACTTTATGATCGTCAGCTAATTTGCTTCCTAACTCTTTTAATTGAGTTTCAGTTTGGAAAATCATGCTGTCAGCTTCGTTTAATTTCTCAGCTCTTTCTTTTGCTATTTTATCAGCGTCAGCGTTAGCTTCAGCATCTTTTTTCATTTTTTCGATTTCTTCAGCTGTTAATCCAGAAGAAGCTTCGATACGGATATCGTGAGATTTTCCAGTTCCTTTATCAGTTGCAGAAACTTTGATGATACCATTAGCATCGATATCAAAAGTAACCTCGATTTGAGGAACTCCTCTTGGTGCTGGTGGAATACCATCTAAGTGAAAACGACCGATAGTTTTGTTATCAGCAGCCATCGCTCTTTCACCTTGCAATACGTGAATTTCAACAGATGGTTGAGAATCAGCAGCAGTAGAGAAAACTTGAGATTTTTTAGTTGGAATAGTAGTATTAGACTCAATTAATTTAGTCAATACACCACCCATAGTTTCGATACCTAAAGATAAAGGTGTAACGTCAAGTAACAATACATCTTTTACATCTCCAGATAAAACTCCACCTTGAATAGCTGCTCCAATTGCAACAACCTCATCAGGGTTAACACCTTTAGATGCTTTTTTACCAAAGAATTTTTCAACTTCGTCAGCGATTCTTGGCATACGAGTAGAACCTCCTACAAGAATAACTTCGTCAATATCAGCAGTAGTTAAACCTGCATCTTTTAATGCTTTAGCAACTGGCTCCATAGAACGTTTAACTAATGAATCAGTTAATTTTTCGAACTGAGCTCTAGACAATTTTTTCACTAAGTGTTTTGGTCCAGAAGCCGTAGCAGTTACGTATGGCAAGTTGATTTCAGTTTCAGAAGAAGAAGACAATTCAATTTTTGCTTTCTCAGCAGCTTCTTTCAAACGCTGTAATGACATTGGGTCAAGACGTAAGTCAATACCTTCTTCAGCTTTAAATTCGTCAGCTAACCAGTCAATAATTTCGTGGTCAAAATCATCTCCACCTAAGTGAGTATCACCATTTGTAGATAATACTTCAAATACACCGTCTCCTAATTCAAGAACAGAGATATCAAATGTACCTCCACCTAAATCGTAAACAGCAATTTTTTGATCAGTTCCTTTTTTATCTAATCCGTAAGCCAAAGCTGCTGCTGTAGGCTCATTGATGATACGCATAACTTTAAGACCTGCAATTTCACCAGCTTCTTTAGTAGCTTGACGTTGTGCATCATTAAAGTAAGCAGGAACAGTAATAACCGCTTCAGTTACAGTTTGACCTAAATAGTCTTCAGCAGTTTTTTTCATTTTTTGAAGAGTCATTGCAGACAATTCTTGAGCAGTATATAAACGACCATCAATATCCACACGTGGAGTATTGTTGTCACCTTTTACTACTTTGTAAGATACTCTTTTTGCTTCGTTTGTAGTCTCAGCAAAAGTGTGTCCCATAAAACGTTTAATAGAAGCAATCGTTTTTGTAGGATTCGTTACCGCTTGTCTTTTTGCAGGATCACCCACTTTAATTTCTCCACCTTCAACAAAAGCGATGATAGATGGCGTTGTTCTTTTTCCTTCTGCGTTAGGAATAACAACTGCTTCGTTACCTTCCATTACAGAAACACAAGAGTTCGTAGTCCCTAAATCAATTCCGATTATTTTACCCATTTTTTTATATATTTAATTTTGATGTATACTTATTTTAACAACTCATGGTGCTTAAGTCAATCTTTGTGCCAATACAAAAAAACCATATAAATTGTCAGTTTTCCATACTGGCACACCAAATATTATATGACAACATGACATTTTTTCCTACTGACATTTACGTCACAACCCAATATACAATGTCATTATCAGGAGCTATTCCTGCTGTACACTATATCTTTTTCTGTCTAAAGGAGCCAGAAAAAGGATGCCGTTTCCATCAGGGCTAGAACAACCATTACGCTACCCTACTTTAATACTTCCCTAAAAATATAAAATTACAAATCTTATATAAAATACTATATTTCAAAAAGTTATTAAAAACATAAATTTAAACATAAATATCCAAAAGACAATGAATTTTAAGGTCACGATAAAAAACATAACCGATACGAAACTTAATCTTAACTTTATTATCAAAAAAAAATTAGCATAATCTAATAGCATAATACCCTACAGGATTTAAATAATTTTAAGGAAATAGCTACATTAGCACCATTTTTAAATTACTTATATTCACAGGAACAGCAACAAAACAAATAGAATTGATGAACAACTGCTGTTCTAGATTAAAAATACTTTCCAAAATAGTAACAGATAAGAACATTCAATGAAAGCATACATTCAAACAGACAAATCCGGAAACTACTACAATGTAAACGCTTATGTTGCCAACGAAGGCTTTCAATCTTTAGGTTGAGAAACAAAAAAATACTTTTTAATAGATGACATCACAGACAACAACCCCGAAAGTTTAGTTGTTGGCGGTATTGGAAACGTGAGAAAACGATTGGAAAAATTCGGAATAGAGCGCCCTACAAATGAAATAGATTATCCTCAAGAATTAGAAAAATATTTAGGCAGGAAGGTTTGGGTTTCTACAATTGAAGAAATATTTGCAGACGAAAAAAATTGGAATGTTTTTATAAAACCAAAAAAAGACATCAAAAAGTTTGCAGGAAAAGTCGTTAAGGATTATAAAGACTTTATTGGAATTGTTGACAACGACAATCCAACGCAAATTTGGTGTTCTGAAATAGTAAATTTTAAAACTGAATGGAGATGTTTTATAAGATACGGTCAAATTTTAGATATTAGACAGTATAAAGGTGCTTGGGATTCTAAACTCGACTTGTCTATAATTGAAAATGCTGTTAAAGATTTTAAAAGTGCTCCAGCTTCATACGCTTTAGATTTTGGTATAGATGAAAATGACACTATGAAATTAGTCGAAATAAATGATGGACATTCGTTGGGAACTTATGGAATAAGCCCAACAAATTATGCTAAGTTTTTATCTGCAAGATGGTCAGAGTTAACAAAAACAAAAGATTATACTCGATTTTAAAAATACGATTACCAACAAGTAGATTCGGAATATTAACCCACAAAAAAATGAAACTAAAACTAACTTTACTCTTTTTGACTTTGTCTATTTCGGCATTTGCACAAACCAATTTAGGAATTGGTTTAATTGCTATTAAATTTAATGACAAAACAGTTTTGCCCTTTTATTCTTCAATTAATGATAAACAACCTATAAAAACAATTCGTTTTTTTAATGATGAAACGATCAACAGCTGGAACATTCAAGATCTCAAAAATCAACAAAAATGGTTAAAACCAGAAATACTATGGTTAGATTATAACTTCTTTATTTTCCGCTGCGAGAAACAAGAAAAAGACTGGTTTAAGATAATTGTAGACAATGAGTCTGGAAAATCACTCTGGATTAAGAAAAGTAAAAATACCGAATTTAGAGATTGGGAAAAGTACCTTCAGGATATGTTTAGAATTTCAAGAAAATCTAAAGCCGACAAAATTTATAAATTGCCAAATACAAATTCCGGAACAATTAAATATTTAGGAGAAGAGTGTTTTCAGGTTAAATCGATGAAAGGCGATTGGATAGAGATTTTCACATCTGAATGTGATGACGTAAAAAGTGAAATAAAATCAGGATGGATAAAATGGAAGAATGGAAACACTTTACTAATAGAATGTTTTCCAACAAGTTAAAATAATCAAAAAAACAAATACAGCAATATTACATTAGCATTTTTCAAAATTACGTAAATGGAAAATTACAGCATCATCATATTTATACTCGCAATAGTAATAGGGCTTTCGGTACTTGCAGAACAAATAAAATTGCCCTACCCTATCTTACTGGTAATCGTAGGTATAGCCATAGGATTTATTCCCGGAATTCCTGAGATAGAAATTAATCCCGAGATAATCTTCCTACTCTTCCTGCCACCATTATTATACGACGCCTCATTTAATATTTCCCCAAAAGATTTTAAGACCAATCTTAGTACAATAGGCACACTAGCAATACCCTTAGTATTTCTTACCACGTTTTGGATAGCCGTAGTAGCGCGTTATATGATACCAGGAATGACATGGCCACTAGCATTTGTATTAGGCTCCATACTCTCTGCAACCGATGCTGTTGCTGCCATGAGCATTACCAAAGGATTAGGACTATCACACAAAACCATAACAATCCTAGAGGGCGAAAGCCTTATTAACGATGCTTCGGCATTAGTAGCATACCGCTTTGCAGTTGCAGCAGCATTAGGATATTCATTTGTAATATGGGAAGCAACATTACAATTTATACTATTATTAGGAGGCGGATTTCTGGTAGGTTTTACAATGGGAAAAATTTTAGCGTTTGTACTCCAGAGAGTACATAAAAACCCAATAGTCACAATAAGCTTCATGCTCCTTATGCCTTTTGTAACCTATCTGGTTGCCGAACACCTACATGTTTCAGGAGTTATCGCCGTAGTAATATTAGGACTAGCAATAGCACGTTTTAGCAACAAGATTTTCCCCGAAAGTTTAAAGAACCAATCCAAAGGATTATGGGATATTATTATCTTCCTCCTAAACGGATTAATCTTTATCCTAATCGGACTCAATTTTCCTTATATCCTAAAAAATATCGACAACAGCCTTATACTACCTTATATTGGTTATGCAGTAATAATAACAATTGTAGCATTATTGATACGAATGACAAGGGTATTTCTTCAGAAAATAAAGCTTCAGAAAGCATTCAAAAAAAATGACACGAAAAAAAGAAAAGTTAGTGAACACACACTTCTAGATTCCAAGAATAGCTTCATAATAAGTTGGTCTGGAATGCGCGGTATTGTTTCGCTAGCCATTGCCATGGGATTACCCAAAACACTCGAAGACGGAAATCCATTTCCCCAACGAAGCGCAATAATATTCATATCCGTTGCCGTAGTATTACTAACTCTCATCGGGCAAGGACTTACATTACCGTGGATAGTCAAAAAACTTAATCCAAAAAAGGAATAATTATTTCTAGAAAACAATCCTGCTATCCTATACCAGTGACTAGAAATTTTATTACAGCCCATATATTTTAACCCGTTGGGTGTAATTAATTTTAACACATAGAAACATAGGCTTTGTATTCTCAAAGAAGTCGTTTCACTTATTTTAAATGCACATAGCTAAGCTATGTGAAAGAAATGTATTTCTTTTTGTGTTCTTTTTTACACATAAAATCTATGTTTCTATGTGTTAAATGAAATTTTTACGACCCGAGCGAAGCGAATAGACGCAGTAATTACACCCAACGGGTTATTTTAATTAATTTTAACCACAAATTTGCAAATTTATCATGTGAGTTTGTGGTTTTTTATTTGTTAATTTGAAACTGTGTTGCGAATAATAATTGCCAAAAAATCAATTAAATTTAAAAATTTTAACAGATAAAAAACAGATTCATTAATGACTTGTAAATCAGTATACTTTCAAAGAAATAAAATAATTCTTCTAGTATTTATCGTCTTAGCATTTTCATGTAAAAAAGAGGTAAAAGCAGTACATAAAAAGAGTATTAAAGACACCATTTCGGCTGTAGAACCAGAAGAGGAAAAAATAATTCCGACCGAAATAGAAAGTAATTTTCTAAAAAGACTTATTAAGGAAGAGATTGGCACCCAAAAATATAAGGAGATGCAAATATCCGAATCGCCTTATTATGTTGACTTTGCAAATGATGGCGATCCGTATACGGTTTCATTTTCAATTTTTGAAAAACGTGATTTTAATAATGACGGAATCATTGATTATGTAATTAACAGATCATCTGAAGGAATGTTGGGAGGAAATGCAAACACAAATCGAGATTTTATTTTTTATATTATGCAAGATGAAATTAAGGAGAAAGAATCGCATAGTATTCTGGGATACGCACCTTTTTCTTACAATATAATAGACGAAGCAAATTTTGTTGGAAATAAATTTAAAATTAAGGTTACACAAAATTTCAGAACGTATTCTAGTGCGGTAGAAGATTTAAAATCGACTTCATTATCATTTATATACAAGAATGGTAATCTATATGAAGAATCGTATTTGTCAAGTTGTAAATTGGCAAAATTAAAATCGAAAACTATTTTTAATGCTATTCCGGGAGTAGAAAAACGTACCAGAAGTATCGAAATGCATAATTATACCGAAACTATCGAAGAAATATATAAAAAGAATGATACTCTAATTAATGCAAGTGTAGGAGGTTGTGATAATTTAATATTAGAGTTTAATACGTTTTATAAAGTAGAACCAGATAAAATAGATAATACTGAATTTAAAAAAGAAACTGCTTTACAATTATTAGAATTTTTAGCTAAGAATACGCAGTTTTCAAAAGAAATTAATGTTGCAATAAACTATTATCAAAACAATCCTTTAGACAACGAATATATCGAAAAGATAAAAGGATACGGATTTAGAGTTTTAATTGATAAAGACGAGGACCGCAAAGGAGAATTAAGGTTTTTAGTTCAAATTGATAAAATAGATAACCCCTATCAAAAAGAGAATTGGGAAATTGTAACACGCAATAAAAAACCAATTAATGAGGATGATGAATATTAGTTTTTGTTAGGAACAAAGAGGCAGAGTTGCAAAGGGACAGAGGGACAGAGGATAAAACTTAGCGCCTTAGCGCCTTTGCGAGATTACAAACGAACCCAAGCAAAAAAAAACTTTGCGCCTTAGTGACAAAAAAATCAGGTATTTGTACTGGGGTTATAGGCTATTTGTTTTAATTACATTTGAAAACCAACCATGAAAGAAAAAATACTTAAAAAATTAAAAGAAATAGAAAACGATAAACAAGTCGAAATACTTTTTGCTTGCGAATCGGGTAGTCGTGCTTGGGGATTTGCTTCTCCCGATAGTGACTACGATATCCGTTTTATATACAAACACAAACCAGAATATTATTTATCGCTTTGGGAAAAACCAGATGTTATCGAGTTTATGACCGAAGATGATCTTGATGGTTCTGGTTGGGATTTGCGGAAAGCCGTAAAGTTATTATCAAAATCTAACGCACCTTTGATAGAATGGTTGTTTTCGCCCGAGGTGTATTATAAAAACGATGTTTTTTTGCAAGAAATGCAATTACTAGCCAGAGAATGTTTCTCGCCAATAGCGACTTTACATCATTATTTGGGAACAACAAAAAACTTTATGGATGTTTGCGAAATGGAAGAAGTAAAACTAAAAAGTTATTTCTATGCTTTACGAACTGCTTTAGCTGGAAAATGGATTATAGAAAACAATACATTTCCGCCAGTTGCTTTTGCCGATTTATTGCCAATTGCACCACAAAACATACAAGATAAAATAATAGAATTACAACATATAAAAGCCAACCAAGACGAAAAGTATTTACACCCAAAAGAAATTTCTATTACAGATTTTTTATTGGAGACCGTGAAGTTTAATCAGGAGAATGCAAGTAAGTTAGGAAGTGGGAAGAAGTTGAATGAAGAGTTGGATTTGTTTTTTAGGGAAATGATGAAATTATAATTATGGAAAATATTTATGACTTGGTTCTAGAGGAACCTGAAAAATTTAAAGATTACTTTTTTAGTGATGAGAGTAATTCAATTACATATTTTTCAAAGTTTAATTCTATAAATATTATTGTTGGTGCAAATAATAGTGGTAAGAGTAGGTTTCTTAGACAATTAATGTCAGACAACTACTTTACAGGGCTAAGAGATTTGCTTTTTTTTGAAAAAGAAATTGAATATTACAATGATAGAGTTGTTAGTATAAATTTAATGATTGTAGAAAAATATAATTTGCTTGCTGAAAACTTTAAGAGGGCAATCTATGTAAGTGGTACTAATAAGGATGAGATTAATGCTAAATTTTTATCTAGTAATCGTCTAAAAAAACTTGAAAATAATGATTATAAAAGTGTTCTTAAAATAATTCAAGATAATAAGGTAAAACTTGATAGTCTTAAAACTTTTATGATTGAAGATCCATATATATTCAATTATTCAAAAATCACAAATGAGTTCATAAAAGTTTTTAAAGATTTCAAAAAGTATTATATACCAACTTTAAGGACAGCGCACTCTTTATTTACTTTTAAATCAGGTAATTATTCTAAAATTGAAAATGATATTTATCTAGAAACTTTGAATAATTACTATAAATTAGACAATATTAATGTTGATGTGTTTACTGGTGTTCATCTTTACAAAGAAATACTAAATACAAGGAACTCTAGAAGAGATGTAAGGGATAAGTTTGACAAATTTGAGGAGTTTATTAGAGTTAATTTTTTTGACGGAAAAAAAATTGACATTGTCGCGGAGTTTGATAAAGATGAAAGTTTAAAAGGAAATAACAATTTCGAAATCATAAGTGTACATATCGAAGGAGAAAAAGAAACTCGAAAACTTTATGAACTTGGAGATGGTATACAAGGCATAATAATTTTAATGTATAAAATTTTTATGGCTGAACCTGAATCATTTATTTTTATTGATGAACCAGAACTCAATTTGCATCCTGGAATGCAAAGATTATTTTTAGAACAAATTACAACTAACAAAGATTTAACAGATAAGAATCTGAAATACATAATTACTACGCATTCAAATCATTTTTTAGACTTAACAATTGAAAAAGAAAATGTATCTATTTATTCATTTTCTCCGAGAAGTAATGAATTAAATGATAAACAGTTTACTATAAAAAATGTAAATAGAGGTAATAACTCATTACTTAAGGAATTAGGTGTAAATAATTCTTCTGTATTTATGGCAAATTGCAGTATTTGGTTAGAAGGAATATCGGATAGAAATTATATAAAAGCATTTTTAAAATCGTATTGTGATTCAATTAAGAAATGTTATTTGAAAGAAGATATTGATTTTGCTTTTTTTGAATATGCGGGTTCTAATATTGACCATTATGTTTTTGAAGATGAAGTTGAAAAAGAGGATGTTGAGATTGTTTTAAAGGATATAAAAGCATTAGCAATTAGCAATAAGATCTTTCTTTTAGCTGATTCTGATGCATCAAAGCAAAGTAGTAAAAAGGGAATTAGATTAAAAGCCCTTGAAGATGCTAAAACAGATAATTTTGAACCTAAAATTATTTGGAACATAAGGGAGATTGAAAATCTTTTGACTAATGAAATGTGGAAAGAAATTTTAATTGATTTATGCAATAAAACATTGGTTAAATCACATGGAGATGAGATTTTAGTAAAAATTGATGAAGCGTTGTCAGAAATTAATTCTTCAGATTTTTTTAAAGATTATATTGGAGAGTTCCTTGAAAAAATTAGAAAAAAAATGAGTAAAATATCGTCAACATATATCCTTAATCAATCAACATATGAAGTTAAATCAGATGGTTCATTTGGAACAATAATTAACAAACGAGAACTAAGTGAGTTAGTTTTTAATAAAAATTTTTCATGGGAAATTTTATCCAAAAATAAAGAAATTGAAAAATTAACAATTGAGATTTATAATTTTATTACGCAAAAATAATGACCATCCAAACTCTAAAGTATTAAGTCCTAATCCTTTTCGAAGTTATTTCTGGAGATGATTTTTTTTGGAGTTAGAAGCTCCCGTATATGTTAAGATATGAATCTTGCCAATTAACTGGAACGGTTTGGATTGAATTACATTTAATGTTTAATTCAATTGAAAAACGTAACTTATATTTTTACTTTAAATGACTATAATATTATGATTAAATACTTACTACTAACGCTTAGCTTTTTTTATTTTACTGTTGTTTCTTCCCAAAACTTAGAAAAAATTAATTCTATTGAAGAAGCTGAGAATTTTATTAAATTGAATTCAAAGGCAGAAATCACAACTTTTGAAATTAGTAATGATAGTCTGAATTATTATAAAAATAGATTTCTTGAAAAAGATATGATAGATAAAAATAGAATTGTGAAAACTGAACCTATTGTCTCGATGAGAGTGAGTTATATTTATTTAGATGGTAGTAAGTTGACTATTAATGGTATTAATGATAAAAGGAAAGAAATTATCAAGTTATACAAAAAAGGTAAATCATTTGGAGAATTAGTTGCTATCTATAATATGGACAGTAATGCTAACAAAGGAGATTTAGGATGGTTTAATGAAGGAGTTATGCATAAAACATTCGAAGATGCAATTAAAAATCATAAAAAGGATGATCTGTTTGAAGTTGATATTCCTGAAAATAAATGGTATTATGTTATTTTGAAAACCTATAATGATTTGCCCAAATCGATCTTTTATATTCTGAGTGTGATTGAGTAAAAATATCGTGTAATCTTAATAAATCTATGACCATTCAAACCCTTAAATCCCAAAATTTAATCCTTTTCGAAGTTATTTCGGGAAGTAAATCTTTTGGGCTAAATACACCAACATCAGATACTGATATAAAAGGCGTTTATTATCTGCCTAAAGAAAAGTTCTTTGGGTTAGATTATATTCCGCAAATAAGTAATGAAACCAATGATGAGGTTTATTACGAAATTGGTCGTTTTGTAGAATTGTTGCTAAGGAACAATCCAAATATATTAGAGATTTTGGCTTCGCCAGATGATTGTATTTTGTACAAACATCCGCTTATGGATAACTTGAAGATAGAAGATTTTCTATCTAAACTATGTAAAGATTCGTTTGCGGGTTATGCCGTTACGCAAATCAAGAAGGCAAGAGGTTTAAACAAGAAAATTGTTAACCCAATGCCAAAGGAAAAGAAAAGTCTTTTGGATTTTTGTTATGTATTAAAAGGATATGAAACGATTTCATTAAATAGTTTTTTGGCTGAGAATAATTGGAATCAAGAACAAATAGGTTTGGTTAATTTGCCAAATTCTAAAGGGATGTTTGCGATGTTTTTTGACGAAAATATAATGTTAGGTTATAAAGGAATTATTCAGAAAGAAATGTCGAATGAAGTTTCACTTTCTTCTATTCCTAAAGGTGAAAAGCTAATAGGGTATTTATCTTGCAATCAAGACGGATATTCTAAATATTGTAAAGAATACACCGAATATTGGAGTTGGATAGATAAACGAAACGAAGATCGTTACAATACCAACCAACAACACGGCAAAAATTATGATAGCAAGAATATGATGCATACCATCCGACTTTTGCAAACTGCCGAACAAATTCTGGCAACAGGAAAATTAAATATCAGAGTTCCCAATCGGGAAGAATTACTCGATATAAAAGCAGGAAATAAAGAATATGATGCTTTACTAGAAATGGCAGATAATTTAATTGTTTCTATCGAAAATCATTATAAAACCTCAACTTTGCCTGAAAAACCAAATGAAGAAAAAGTAATTCAAACTTTAATCGAGATTCGAGAAGAACTATATAAATAAAAACAAAAAAAATGCGCAAATTCTAAAAAGTGATTTGCGCATTTTATATTTAAGAAATTCTCTTATCGAGAATATTGTTTTCCTTTCTCGATGTGTCTTTTATTTTGCGAAAAAAAATAATCCTAAAAAAAGTATGTAAACAACAAATGGGAACCTTTTTGTACAGGAACAATCTGAAAAGTTCCATTTATAGCTTCCATTCGCAAAGACATATTTGTCAAACCATTTCCTTTTTGTATAGTGTCTGATAATCCAATACCATCATCAATGACAGTAATTTTAAAAGAAGTATCGGTTTGCTCAAATTGAATATGGATGTTCTTTGCCTGACTGTGTTTATAAACATTATGAACGGCTTCTTTAATAACTAAAAAAAGATTTCGTCTTGCTTTTACCGATAAATTAGTTTCTTTTTCAAGAATATTCAAATCCAACTGTGAATCAATCGTAGTCTTATCCAAAAAACGTTTCACATATATACTGGTGTATTCTATAAAATTGTCGATAGTATCATTTTGAGAATTCAAACTCCAAAGGATTTCTCGCATGGCTAAATTCATATCTTCAGAAGTATTTATGATTGCTTCTAAATCTTCTGAATAACTTTCCTCTGGCATTTTATATTTTAAAAACTCAGCCTGAAGTTTTATAGCCGAAATTCCGGCACCTAAATCATCATGCATATCTTGCGAAATTCGTTCTCTTTCTAACTGAATCGCTTTTTGACGTTCTAATTCTTTCTGCAATAATTGATTTTTGAATTCACTTTCTTTTATTTGATCTTCTTGCTGCTGAATTAATTGCTTTTTATTGTAAATGAACACCATCATAATTATAAAGCACACAAATAACAGCATTATGATAATGGCAATAATGTAGGTAAGTTTTATTTCGTGGGGCAGTTCGTTCATTTATTTAGATCTTTTGCTTATTGTTTCATATTTCATTAAGCCCTTAAAAAATAAGATATACATAATACTACTAAT
>NZ_NCWQ01000055.1:0-112535 GCF_002156885.1 Flavobacterium sp. AJR
ATACCACATGTTTTTATTAAAGCACTATTCCAAAAATAGATTTTTTTCTTGATTGCTCTATAACTTGAAAGTTCATTCTTTTGAGTTGTAGTGCTTTCGGAAATTCTTTCTTCAACGCCATTTTTCGATAATATATTTTAAAATCTTAAAAATAAAATGTTTATGAAAAGTTGGATGGCGGTATTCTTATTTATCTCTCAAGTAGCGATTTCTTTCGCGCAAAGCGAAACCGGTTTTTTAGGAAAAATTATCGATTCCAGAACACAGAAGCCGTTGCAATATGTTGTGGTTAGTATTCAAAATTCTTCAACCATGCAATTAACAGATAGTGATGGTACATTTAAATTAGTTTTATTATCCGAAGGAGATCAATTGTTATTACTGCACAGTCAAGGATACAAAGATTTGCTTTTTCCTGTAAAGGTCGTTTCTGGACAAATGACAGATTTAGGAGTTTTGATTTTAGAAGAAGACAATCAAATTGGTTCACAAGCTATTCTGATTTCTTTATCCGAGAGTGATTTGACAGATGATAATAGTACATCCGAGAATACTTCGGGACTTTTGCAATCATCACGTGATGCATTCTTACAGGCATCGGCTTTTAATTGGGGACAAGCACGTTTTAGGATGCGAGGCTTAGATAGTGAGCATGCTAAGATGACGATTAATGGTGTCGAAATGAACAAAATGTATGATGGCAGACCACAATGGGGAAATTGGGGAGGGTTGAATGATGCTACCAGAAATCAAGAGTTTTCTGTTGGGACGGCAACATCAGATTATACATTTGGAGGAATTTTAGGCACGCAACAAATTAATACCCGAGCTTCGATATACCGACCAACTTCCCGAATTACATTTTCGGGTAGTAATACCAATTATAGTTTGCGAGCAATGGCAACTTACGCTACAGGATTAATGCCTTCTGGATGGGCTTTTGTAGTTTCAGCAGGGAAACGCTGGGCAAACGAAGGTTATTTTGAAGGAACAAATTACGATGCCGATTCTTTCTTTATGAGCATCGAAAAGAAATTAAGTGATAGTCATTCGCTCAATTTCACAGGATTTTATACACCAAATTCAAGAGGGAAAAATTCACCAAATACAAACGAAGTAACACAACTTACCAACGAACAATATAATTCGTATTGGGGTTGGCAAGATGGTAAGAAAAGAAATGCACGACTAAAAACAGTTGAAGAACCCGTTTTAATGCTGAATCATTTTTTTAAGATAGATGATAAAACAACTTTAAATTCCAGTATAACATATCAGTTCGGGAAAATCAGCAATAGTAATATCGATTATCAAAATGCCGATAGTCCAGATCCTACCTATTATCGTAAGTTACCAAGTTATTATAGTTCGCTTTATGCAAAAGACCAAGGAGAATACCCAGGCGATTTTACTCCCGATTATGAAAATGCAGAGATAAACAGAACTCATTTCTTAACAAATCCTCAAATAAATTGGGATGAATTATATCGATCAAATCGAACTATTACAACCGACTCAAAAGGAATCGTAAATGGTTATGTACCCGCTCAGAGTCATTACGTTTTGTATGAAGACAGAACTGATGATAAAACAATATCTTTTAACTCTACTATAAACTCTCAATTAACGGAGAATATAATTTTTAATGGCGGAATTGCTTTTAGAAATTTAAAATCACATAATTATCAGTTTCTCACGGATTTATTGGGAGGATCGTATTTTGTAGATATTGATTTGTTTTATAAAGGTGATCAATCGCAATCGGATTTGCAGCATCCAAATCGTCAAGTAGGAGTAGGAGATACGTATGGATATAACTATAATTATCTGGCAAATACAGTTGACGTTTTTACGCAGTTTAAATTCTCTTATCGCAAAGTCGATTTTTATCTTGCTCAGGCCTTCTCAAGTGCTACTTATCAAAGAGATGGTTTATATCAAAACGGAATCTATGCTACAAATTCTTTTGGCAAAAGTGAGAAAGTGAATTTTGAGAATTTTGCTTTTAAGGGAGGATTAACATATAAAATGTCAGGAAAACAATGGTTGTTTTTTAATGGAGCGCATTTAACCAAAGCGCCTACAATAAGAAATACATTTCCCAACGCTCGACTTAATAATGGTATAGTCGACGGAATAGAAAGTATGAACATTAGTAGTCTTGAAGGAAACTACATATATCATTCGCCTAAACTAAAAACCAGATTTACGGGATATTATAGTTTGATAAAGAATGCAACGCAAACTTCCTTTTTCTATGCCGAAGGAATTTTTGATGATGGTGCTGGATATGATAATACAAATGCATTTGTAAGCCAGACATTAACACATTTAAACAAAAAGAATATTGGAGCTGAGTTAAGTTTTGAATATCAAATCCTACCTACTTTTAAAACCACTTTGTCTGCAGCATACGGGCAATATACGTATGATAGTAACCCGAATGTAACAATTACAAATGATGCTCAGGCATCTTTAAAAAATAGTAATCCTGTTTATAATTTCGGAACTGCGGCACTAAAAAATTATAAACAACCAGGAATGCCACAACAAGCCTATTCATTTGGGATAGAATATCGTAATCCTAGATATTGGTGGCTTGGTACCAATATAAATTACCTCACAAATTCTTATATAGACGTATCTCCAATTTCCAGAACAGCGCAGTTTTATATTAACCCTAAGAGTGGTTTTCCTTTTCCTGAAGCCTCAGCAGAAAGAACCAGGGTATTATTGAAGCAAGAAAAGTTTAATCCGATTTCATTATTAAATATCACAGGAGGAAAATCATGGCGTATTCGCAGAAAGAATATTTCTCTTTTTGCAAGTGTAAATAATGTGCTGAATACGATCTATAAAACGGGTGGTTTTGAACAAGCAAGGAATGCAAATTTCCGTCGATTAGATCAGCAAGCTTCGAGCGGAACCCCATCATTTGCGCCAAAGTATTTTTATGGATACGGAAGAACCTATTTCGGAAACCTGGCAATTAATTTATAAATATATAAACGTATTTAATATGAAGAATAAATATAACTCTTCGGTTTTTTTAGTAATTGTGATGCTTACTTTTTTTGGTTGTGCAGGAGAAGAAACGGCAATTCCAGAGCTTACTTGTAACCAGCCTAATTTAAAAGTAAACAAGACAGTGTCTGATGTTTATAATGCTGCCAATCCTGTTGCGGCTAAATATCTATATGATGATATTATAGAGGGATATGTCGTTTCTAGTGATGAATCGGGTAATTTTTTTAAAACAATATCTTTTCAAACCATACCTACAAATGGCGTTGCACAAGGATATAGTATAGGGTTTGACGCGACAAACTCCTATATCGATTATAGAATAGGGAGTAAGGTATTCATAAAATTAAAAAACCAATTTACCGATGTTAATTATGGCGGAATGCGAATTGGGAGTTTGTATGTTAATGCCTATGGAGAAGCAACAGTTGGAAGAATTGCGCAAAATGAGTATAAAAATGTATTGAATACTTCTTGCGCTGTAATTGATGAAAGCAAGTTAGTTCGTTCACTTTCGATGGCTGAATTATTAAATGATAATAACATAAATACATTAGTGCAATTATCTGATGTTCAATTTGCCGATGCAGCATTAGGTCGCCATTATTTTGAAGAAGCAAATAATGTAGGAGGTGCTACCAACTGGAATTTGCGCGATAAAGCGGGTAATCAAGTTATTTTTAGAACTAGTAGTTATGCCGATTTCGCAACCAGTTTAGTGCCAAAAGGAAGTGGAACAGTTCGAGGAATATTGACAAAATATGGTACAGATTATCAAATAATGGTACGTTCAGAAAAAGATGTAGTAATGGAGGGGAAGAGAACTATTCCGTTTTTCTCAGAAGATTTTCAATCAGTCAAGCATAATGTGAATTTTAGTCTGCCGGGTTGGAGTAATATTGTTGAAAAAGCAACCAAATTATGGAAAAGTATTGTTTACGCAGGTAATGGTTACGCCGAGTTCAATACGACAAGTACAACAGCAGCCGAAAACGTTGCTTGGTTGGTTTCTCCTAAAATCAACACAACAGATTATAAAAACGCGGTACTGTCTTTTAGAAGTGCACAACATGATTTAAAAGTGGATTCTCCGTTGAATGCTTTAGAAGTTTACGTGTCAACTAATTTTGATGGTTCGAATATCGCTAAGGCTAAATGGATAAAATTAACTGCAAAAGTTGCCTCGTTATCAACTCCTACGCGACAGTTTATAAGTTCAGGAGGAATAGATTTATCTGCTTATTCAGGAAATATTCATATTGCATTTAAATATATTGGGTCAGGTAAAGACAAAACACTTAACGGAGCTTTTATGGTAGACGATGTTGTAATTGTAGGAGATAAGTAAGGATTTATATTTTGAGTACTATTTGTAAAATAATATAAATCGCTGGTATTCAATTGATAAATAAAAACTTGTTTTAAGGATTTGTTATATCACTTAGTTTTTTAGAAGTAAAAACAGTATTTTTTCGATGATTTTTGTATTTTGGTCATCCCAAATCGATATAAATACCATGATGAAAAACTACTTCATTGCCATTTTTATGATGGCTTTTCCATGTTTGATCCACAGTCAAGATCAAGAAAATCAAGTTAAGTTAAAACAAATTAATGTCGTAAAGACTAATTACCGCGATTTAAAAAGTGGTGAAATTGAAAACAAAACGGTTCTGTTTAAGGATGGTAAACTTTTGTCAATTAAAACATCCGATGTTGTGCAAAGTTTTTTTTATAATCCAAAAGGATTGCTAGACATGACTGTAAAAGAAAGAATAGGTAGCAACTGGAAAGAGGTTGTAAATTATAGTTATGACAAAGAAGACAGAATCACCAAATTCTTAAAAAAATATGATGAAAACGGTGAGACGGTAACCAAGACAGTAACGATGACTTACGAAGGTGCCAGAATAAAAGCTATTACCAAAAAAAGCAATATTCATACTGTAATTGAGGATATTGAATATGTGGTTGAAAATGGACTTATCATCAGACGTTCTTCCAGAGATAGAAATCAACAAATTTTTAATAAGATCGAATATGTGTATTCTAATGATAATGTTATAAGACACAAAGGAGTACTTGGAGAAAAAATGTTTAATAATTTTACTTTCGATGACAAAAAATCGGTTGATTTATTAATCGTGCAGAATTTATTTGGACCAAACTATAAAGTAATTGTACCATTAATCTCTTTTCATGAAGAAGAGTTTGACTTTGAGTCTATCTCATATAATAATGAATTAGCATTTATTCCATCATCTACAAATTACACTGGAGTTACCGGAAAATATAAGTATAATGCTTCGAATTATCCAATATCATCTTCATTTTTAGAGCAAAATGGTATTGTTAAAATTGATAAAACTTACATTTACGAGTAAGAATAATTACTGAATAGCAATTGAAGTCTTTGGTTTTGTATTATAAAAAAAGACTTCAATTGGCTTTAGTACCTTGCAAATCACTAAATTTGTAGCTTATTTAAAGTTATGTTAGAAAAAGAAGTACTAAATTTTGAAAAAACAGCCATTGTTGGGATTGTAACTCAAAATCAAAGTGAAGAAAAGTTAAATGAATATCTGGACGAGTTAGAGTTTTTGACTTTTACTGCAGGCGGAGAAGTTATAAAACGCTTTACGCAAAAAATGGAACGTCCAAATCCTAAAACTTTTGTTGGAACAGGTAAAATAGACGAAATCAATCTTTTTGTAAAAGAACATGGTATTTCGACTCTAGTATTTGATGATGAATTATCACCATCGCAACAAAAGAATATATCCAAAATTATAGATTGTAAAATCCTTGATAGAACGCATCTTATCCTGGATATTTTTGCTCAAAGAGCCGAAACATCTTATGCGAGAACACAAGTAGAACTTGCACAATGCCAGTATTTATTGCCTAGACTTTCGGGTATGTGGACACACTTGGAACGCCAAAAAGGTGGTATCGGAATGCGTGGACCTGGAGAAACGGAAATCGAGACAGACAGACGTATCGTTCGTGACCGAATTGCATTATTGAAAGAGAAAATAAAAACTATCGATAAGCAAATGGGTGTGCAACGTAGTAATCGCGGTGCAATGGTTCGTGTGGCTTTGGTAGGATATACCAATGTTGGAAAATCGACATTGATGAACGCAGTTGGTAAAAGTGATGTTTTTGTAGAAAACAAATTGTTTGCTACTTTGGACACAACAGTTCGTAAGGTAGTTATCAAAAACTTACCTTTTTTACTTTCGGATACGGTAGGGTTTATTCGTAAATTACCAACTCAATTAGTAGATTCTTTTAAGAGTACACTAGATGAGGTTCGCGAAGCCGATTTGTTATTGCATATTGTAGATATTTCTCATGCTGATTTTGAAGATCATATCGAATCGGTAAATCAAACCTTGTTAGATATTAAGGCTAATGACAAGCCAGTTATTATGGTTTTTAATAAGATAGATGCTTACAAACATTTAACAATCGATGAAGATGATTTAATTACCGAAAAAACACCAAGACATTATACGCTTGAAGAGTGGAAGACTACTTGGATGCACCGTTTAGGAGAGCAAAATGCTTTGTTTATTTCGGCTACCAATAAAGAAAACTTCGAAGAGTTTAGAGAGCGAGTTTATGAAGCTGTTAGACAAATTCATATTACCCGATTCCCATACAATAAGTTTTTGTATCCAGATTATAAGGATGCAATCGAGAAAGAAGAAGACGAAGATTAAAAAAAAGCGCTTACAATTTGTAAGCGCTTTTTTTTATGTTTTAAAATAAGTAGTTGATTCCTAAACCAAATACTTCTCTGGTTTGAAATCCTTGAAAAGCATTGTCGTCATAAATCGCTTGAAAAGATAAATTGGTCGACAAGAATTTATTAATTTTCATTACAATGTTTAATGAATAATCGATGTCTACATTCTGAGGATCCTCTAAGTAATTAGAATATAAGTTTAAGATGTTTTCGGCAGAAACATTTGTCATAATATTAAGTTTATAATACGCCGAAGCATAGAAACCTAACTCGTAACGCATCGTTTTGTTCGCTTTAACGCCAAAATAAGATTCATCTACATATCCAACTTCAGAAGTGTATAACTTGTCTACAAAGGTCATTTTTGAGGTTACTGGTGCGAAGTTTAGTTTTAGATTGTCATCTTTCTTCCAGAAAATACCTGGACCAAAAGTAAGATAACCCGGAGACATGAAATTCGTGTTCTCAGTTCTTATTTCAGCACCATTTGCATCTTGTCCGTAAACATATCCTTTGGTAAACTGAGTTCTGAAATTACCAAAAAAGGAGTAATACCAATTTCCGAATGCCCTTTTTCCGTAAATAGAATTAATCTCTAAACGGTCATCTGTTTTTTTCTCAAAATCAGAATTCTCTGTTTGCAAGATACCATAAGAAGCCAGGATTTTATTGTCCCAACTGATGTCATCTTTCTTGTAGTTGATGTTGTAATTAAGTCCTAAGTTTCCTGATACATTATTTTCACCACCAGCAATCCAGTTATTAAAATTAGATTGGTTAAAAAGGAATGAGATATTCCCTGTGCTTTTCCATCCATTTCCTGTTGTATCGGATATGAATTTTACTGCTTTTTCTGTGTTTTTTACTAATTCTTTTTCAGTGTTCTGTGCCTCAACAAACGTTAAGCTTGTTAGGAAGATAAAAAGGAGTTGAAGAAGATTTTTCATATGATCCTGTTTAAAAGTTGATTTAAACAAATATACTAAAAACCTTGAAGTTGTTAAAACTTACTCAATTTTATTTGTAATTTATTTCTTATTTTCTTTATATAAAGGCACGGCAGAGCACGCTTCGCCATACATGATACTTCTGGCAAAAGGTTGTAAATAGTGTGCCGCCAAGATGTAAGCACGTGTAGGGACAGGTTTTTTAGAACATCCTTTTATAATAACAGGTTTGCTTTTATATGTAGTATAATCCAGCTCGCGCAAGATTTCTTCATACAAACTAGCATCTAGATCTTCTAATGTGCCATCAACAATTTTTTTAGCAAATGGAGCTAATTGCACAGCAACCAAAATTGAAGCCCAAGCGGGAACTATCGCATCTGTGCTGCAATTAATTGCTACATAAGCATCTTGGTATTGTGACCAATTGTGGTTTTTAAGGTGTTCGCGAAAGTCTTTTTCTTTTAATAGAAAACCTTCCAGAAGCCATTGCGAAATATCAATTTGCGCACGTAATCCTTTTGGATAATAATCCTCTAGGTCAAAAACTTCCAAAGCACTATTGGCAACTTTATTGATTATTTCTTCCATTTCTTTTAGTTTTCAGTTTCAGTCCTCAGTCACAGTTAAATACTGTAAACTGAGACTGAAAACCGTTTACTTTTTAAAGCATTCCTAATTCTAATTTAGCTTCTTCGCTCATTAACTCTTTGCTCCAAGGCGGATCAAAAGTAATCTCTACTTCAGCATCTTTTACATTGTCGATAGATTTTACTTTCTCTTCAACTTCTCTTGGTAAACTTTCGGCTACTGGGCAGTTTGGAGATGTAAGTGTCATTAAGATTTTTACTTCGTAATCAGTATTTACCATTACATCATAAATTAATCCTAACTCATATATATCTACAGGAATTTCAGGATCGTATATTGTTTTTAAGATTTTTACGATTGATTCTCCTAATTCGTTAGTGTCTATTTCGTGTTCCATTTTTTTGTATTTGTTTTTTCACCGTATAAGTGATGTAAGTTCATTTTAAACAGCAAGCTTATTTTTTCTCACCATTAAGATATTAAGAAAATTAAGTTTTGCTTCTTTATGAAATTTAATGTTTTGATGTTTTAGTTATTTTATAGTAAGATGATTAAGTTTATTTCTTAATGAAACTTAATTTCTTAATGGTTCAAATCAAAAACATTATGTTTTATTAATTTAATTTTTGTTTTTTGAGTCGAATGCCAAAGCGTACATTTTGATATTTTTAATCATCG
The DNA here is from genome assembly GCF_002156885.1 of Flavobacterium sp. AJR. NCBI lineage: Bacteria > Pseudomonadati > Bacteroidota > Flavobacteriia > Flavobacteriales > Flavobacteriaceae > Flavobacterium > Flavobacterium sp. AJR. Next base: position 8,995 of record NZ_NCWQ01000055.1, read on the forward strand.
AAACTAAACCGTTTGCACGTGTTGCAGATAAATGCTCTTTTAGTCCAATTGCATCAATAAAATCAACATCTGCTTTTAAGATATCTTCTGCTTTCTGATTTGAGAAAGCTCTAATTAAGATTGCAATGATTCCTTTGGTTAAAATAGCATCACTATCAGCAGTAAAAACAATTTTATCATCATTCTGTTCGCCTTGTAACCAAACTTTCGATTGGCAGCCTTTAATTAGATTTTCATCTGTTTTATATTCTTCTTTTATTAACGGAAGATTTTTGCCTAGTTCGATAATGTATTCATAACGTTGCATCCAATCGTCGAACATGGAGAACTCGTCGACTATTTCGTCTTGTATTTCTTTTATTGTCATGTTATTCTTGCGTAAAAGCAACTAATAAAGTTACTAATTTTTCTATTTCTGTTGGCGGAAAACCATCGTCAAATCCTTTAGTTTCATAGGTCTTTCCGTTTTGTGTTATTTTTAAATTTGCAATGGCAGCTCCATCATGAAAACGTTTTTCGGTAGGTGCTTTTAAATTTGGAATTGCCTCTAAATTTATTTTTTTAAATTCAGAAGTAATTTTCGCCCATTGCATTCCATTGATTTTGTTGGTAGCAGATTCTTCACCTCTGCTTTTTGTGATAGTAACCATTTGGTCTTTTACCACAACCTTCAGATAATAACCTCGCGACATAGCCGAATATTCTATCTGTGTTGTACTCATATCCGTATTCTTTTGGCTAGTACAGCTGTTTCCTATAAAAATTGTCAGAAGTAAAAAAGATAGTATTTTCATATGTCGTGTTGTTAAGATAGCATTGTTTTAGCTTTTTTCACTGCTTCGACCATTAAATCAATTTCTTCTTTTGTATTATAAAAAGAGAAAGATGCTCTAACAGTTCCCGGAATTTCAAAGTAATTCATAATCGGTTGAGTACAGTGATGTCCTGTTCGTACTGCAATTCCTAATTTATCAATTATCGAACCAATATCATATGGGTGAATTCCGTCGATATTAAATGAGATAACCGAAGCTTTTTCTTTACCAGTACCATAAATTCTTAAACCTTCAATTTCAAGTAATTGTTTTGTAGCATGAGCTAATAATTCATTTTCTTGTTGTTGAATATTCTCAAAACCTACGCTATTCATGTAATCTACCGCAGTTCCTAAAACAATTCCGCCAGCAATATTTGGCGTTCCGGCTTCAAATTTATGAGGAAGATCAGCATAAGTAGTTTTTTCGAAAGTAACTTCTTTAATCATTTCACCACCACCTTGATAAGGAGGTAATTTATTTAGCCAACTTTCTTTACCATATAAAATTCCAGTTCCTGTTGGTCCACACATTTTATGTCCTGAAAAAGCATAAAAGTCACAATCTAAATCCTGAACATCAGGTTTTAAATGTGGAACGGCTTGTGCACCATCTATTAGAACTGCTGCGCCAACTGCATGGGCTTTCTCAATCATATGTTTTATCGGATTGATTGTTCCCAATGCATTCGAAATATGATTTACAGTTACAATCTTAGTCTTATCCGATAATAAAGATTCGTATGCAGTGATGTCAAGTTCTCCAGACTGAGTCATCGGAATCACTTTAAGAATAGCACCAGTTTTCTCACACAACATTTGCCAAGGCACAATATTACTGTGATGCTCTAACGCCGAAACCAGTACTTCATCTCCAGGTTTTAATATAGAAGCAAAACCATTTGCGACTAAATTAATTCCGTGAGTTGTTCCCGAAGTAAATAGTACTTCGTGCAAAAGTTTGGCATTAATATGATGTTGGATTTTTACTCTTGAAATTTCGTAAGCATCGGTTGCTAACTGGCTCAAAGTGTGTACTCCACGGTGTATGTTTGCATTAATTTCTTGGTAATATTTTGAAATTGCATCAATCACAACTTGTGGTTTTTGTGATGTTGCTCCGTTATCAAAGTATACCAAAGGTTTCTCGTTTACTTTTTGTGAAAGTATCGGAAACTCAGCTCTTATTTTATGAATATCTAGCATATCTTATTTAGAAAAATTCTACATACAAAAGTACTAAAACAAAATTGTTTTAAGTAGCAATTGCTAAATTTCCTTTTCTGGTTTTAGATAATCACATTAAATACAATGTTGTCTTGCTAATTTGATATTTTTTAGAGGTTTGTATTTGATTTTGAATGGATTCAAAGTTAATTTGTGAAGAAATTATAATTATATTGCAGTGTAAATTAACCTGTACAATTATGAAAAAAATCTTAAAACTACTTGTTCTTCTTCTGGTTATCATTGTTATTTATTTCAGATTTACTACTTATCCCAAACTCGATTTGATTTCTGGCTTTACTTCAAAAAGTATTGCATCATGTCATTTTATCGATAATCGTTCGCTGGAATCTATAGAAAAAGGAGATAATGATATTCCTTTACTCGACTTGGCTACAAGTAAAATTAATGAAGAAGGGAAATTTGCTACATCAAATGTTTACGGATTAAAAGAACGTAAAGCAATTTACCGTGAAGGCATCGGCGCTACATTAATTAATGATAATTTTGATGTATCTAAACCATATGAAGTTCCTAAAAGAACGAAGTTGGTGAATAATTTACCATTCCCTTATGGGAATAATGAACCGAAAGATACCTTGTTTTCTAATATAGATTATGCAAAATTAAATAAAGCTGTTGCAAACGCTTTTGATATTTCAGGAGGAAAAACGAAAAGAACACGATCAGTTTTGGTTTTGTATAAAGATAAATTGATTACTGAAAAATACGAGTCAGGTTTTACTAAAAACAGTAAATTACTTGGTTGGTCTATGACTAAAAGTATTACTGGAACTATGTTTGGAGTTCTGCAAAAGCAAAAAAAGTTTGATATTTATAAACCAGCTCCCATAGCCGAATGGCAAAATGATGGGCGTAAAGTTATTACAACCAACGATTTGCTTCATATGAACTCGGGCTTAGAATGGGTTGAGAATTACAATACAATTTGTGATGCTACTATTATGCTTTTTGAATCTGAAGATATGGCAAAAGTACAGTTAGAAAAACCAGCTTTGTTTAAGCCTAATACACACTGGAATTATTCTTCGGGAACTAGCAATTTGCTATCGGCTATTTTGAGAAAACAATTTAAGACACATCAGGAATATCTGGATTTTTGGTATTCGGCTTTAATAGATAAAATCGGAATGAACTCTGCAGTTATCGAAACGGATATGGTTGGGAATTATGTAGGTTCGTCATATGCTTGGGCTACAACAAGAGATTGGTCGAAATTAGGTTTGTTATATTTGCATAAAGGAAACTGGAATGGAGAGCAAATTCTTGACGAAAGTTGGGTGAAATATGTATCTACACCTACCAATACATCAAATGGTGATTACGGGGCTCAATTTTGGTTAAATGCCGGTGGAAAGTATAAAGATGCACCACGAGATATGTTTTACTGTAGCGGTTTTCAAGGTCAGAAAGTATTTATTATTCCATCTTTGGATTTAGTAATAGTAAGAATGGGCTTGACAGATGATCTCGAATTTGATTTTAATGTATTTTTGAAGGAGGTAGTTTCTGCCATTAAATAAAAAATTAACCGCAAAGTTCGCAAAGTAAAAGAAATCACAAAGGGCGCAGAGTTTAATTACTAAACTTAGCGCCCTTTGCGTAAACCTTTGTGAACTTTGCGTTTAAAACTTTAAAGTTTTGCGGTTAAAATCCTCTATAAATCAAACCCCATTTTCACACCTAGTTTGCTAGCTATAATCGTAGTGATTCGTTTTTTTAATTCTGGTATTTTGATGCTTTCGATAACGGCATTAGAGAATGCATACATTAACAATGCTTTGGCTTCTTTTTGAGGAATTCCACGAGATTGCATGTAGAACATTGCTGTTTCGTCTAATTGTCCAACTGTACAACCATGAGAACATTTTACATCATCAGCAAAAATTTCTAATTGAGGTTTTGCATTTATAGTTGCTTTATCGCTCAATAAAATATTGTTGCTTTTTTGAAATGCATTTGTTTTTTGCGCTTCTTTTTCAACCAATACTTTTCCGTTGAAAACACCTATTGAACGGTCTGTAAAGATTCCTTTGTAATCCTGGAAACTTTCGCAATTTGGAGTAGAGTGTTTTACTAAAGTATAATGATCGACGTGTTGTTTCTCGCCAATAATTGTTATTCCGTTTAACGTACTTGTTAACCTTTCTCCAAAGTGATAGAAATTCAGATTGTTTCGGGTTAAGTTTCCGCCAAAAGAAAATGTGTGAACCGATGCGTGACTTTCTTGTTGTTGTGAAACATAAGTATTGTCAATCAAATTGGCTTCGCTATTATCATTTTGAATCTTGTAATAATCAATAATGGCACGTTTTTCAGTAAAAATCTCTGTAACAGCATTGGTTAAAACAGGATTCTCATTTAAACTTTGGTGGCGTTCGATGATCTGTACATGGGAATTTTCTCCCACGATTACCAAGTTTCTTGGCTGAACCATAAGTGCAGCTTCATTCCCTGTTGAGAAATACATAATCTCGATAGGTTTAGCAGCTACTTTCTTTTTAGGGATATTGATATAAGCTCCTTCAATTGCAAATGCTGTGTTTAAAGAAGTTAAACTGTCTTCTTTATTAGCGATTTGATTAAAGTACTTATCAATAACCATTTTATATTTAGGTTTTGTCAATGCCGAAGACATCAAACAAACATCAATTCCATCATGTGTGGTAGAAGATAAATGCGAGCTAAAAACACCATCAATAAAAACTACTTTATAAGTGTCTATTTCATGTAAGAAGTATTTCTTTACATGATTAAATTCGATTGCATTTTCTTGTTTCGGAAATACTGTAAAGTCATTTTTTAGGATGGCATTTAACGATGTATATTTCCAAGCTTCTTCTTTTTTAGTTGGGAAACCTTTATTTTCGAAGTTTTTTATCGCTTGTGTTCTGATTTCGTGAAGATCTGAATTGACATCAACACTTTCTTCAAAAGCCATAAAAGACGATACTAATTTTTCTTTTAAATCCATTTTTTCTTTTTGTTTAAAGTTTAAGGTTTAAAAGTTTAAAGTTGTTGTAGGAACTTTAAACTTTAAGCTTTAAACAACTTTTAATTTTCTGCTTTAATCCAGTCGTATCCTTTTTCTTCAAGCTCATAAGCCAATTCTTTTCCTCCAGATTTTACAATTTTTCCGTTGTAAAGTACGTGAACGAAATCAGGAACGATATAGTCTAGTAGACGTTGGTAGTGTGTGATAACAATAATTGCGTTTTTGTCGCTTTTTAGTTTGTTAACACCATTAGCAACGATTCTTAACGCATCGATATCTAAACCTGAATCTGTTTCGTCAAGGATTGCTAGTTTTGGCTCCAACATTGCCATTTGAAAAATTTCATTACGTTTTTTCTCTCCACCAGAAAAACCTTCGTTAAGAGAACGTGATAAAAACTTACGGTCAATTTCTAATAATTCAGATTTCTCGCGAATTACTTTCAACATTTCGTTAGCTGGCATTTCCTCTTGTCCGTTTGCTTTGCGAGTTTCATTGATTGCAGTTCTCATAAAGTTAGTTACACTAACTCCTGGGATTTCTACAGGATATTGAAAAGAAAGGAAAACACCTTTGTGTGCTCTTTCTTCTGGTGCTAAATCGGCTAAATCTTCTCCGTCAAGAAAAACCTCACCTTGTGTTACTTCGTAGTTTTCGTTTCCGGCAATTACTGCCGAAAGTGTACTTTTTCCAGAACCGTTTGGTCCCATGATGGCATGTACTTCGCCAGCTTTAACTTCTATGTTTATTCCTTTAAGAATTTCTTTATCGCCAATTGAGGCGTGAAGGTTTTTTATTGATAACATGTTTTCTTTGTTTAAGGTTTAAAGTTTAAAGTTCCCGTGTTTACTGAAACTTTGTTCCTTTAAAATCTTTCTTGTTTAAATATGATATAAAATTGTTTATTCTTCCACTTAGATTTTCAAAATCTTTTTTCAGGATTTCAAATTTATCTACGTTAATATAATTATAATCAAAAGCTCGGTATAATTGAGATCTCGTTTCTCCGGCAGAACCTTTTGCAATCGATAAAAATTGTCTAAATTCTAAATTACCGTTTCTTTCAAATCCTTCAGCAATGTTATCCATTATTGAACCTGATGATGCTTTTATTTGATCTCTAAATCTAAAATCATTTTTCAATTCGGTTTCAGTAGCAATAATCTGAATTTCTTTGGCTAATCTCCGAGCTTCTTGCCAAATGTCTAAATCTTCAAATCTTGTTATTGTTGCCATTTATATTTTGTTTAAAGTTATATTCGAAGTTTAAAGCAGTTTTAAAACTTTAAACTTTAAACTTTAAACAATTTCTATCCTACAGAACCTTCCAAAGAAATTTCTAATAATTTTTGTGCCTCTACAGCAAATTCCATTGGAAGTTTATTTAAAACGTCTTTACTGAAACCGTTTACAATTAATGCAATTGCTTTTTCAGTTGGAATTCCACGTTGATTACAGTAAAATACTTGGTCTTCACCAATTTTACTTGTTGTAGCTTCGTGTTCTATTTTTGCAGAAGGATTTTTACTTTCGATATAAGGAAAAGTGTGTGCACCGCAATTGTTACCCATTAAAAGGGAGTCACATTGAGAAAAGTTTCTGGCATTATCAGCTCGAGCACTTATTTGCACTAATCCGCGGTAGCTGTTTTGTGATTTTCCAGCCGAAATACCTTTTGAAATGATAGTCGATTTAGTATTTTTTCCTAAATGAATCATTTTTGTTCCAGTATCCGCTTGTTGGTGATTATTGGTAACGGCAATCGAATAAAATTCACCTACCGAATTGTCGCCTTTTAAAACACAAGAAGGATATTTCCAAGTAACGGCAGAACCAGTTTCAACCTGAGTCCATGAAATTTTTGCGTTAGTTTCGCATAAACCTCTTTTGGTTACAAAATTAAAAACCCCACCTTTTCCTTCTTTATTTCCTGGATACCAGTTTTGAACAGTCGAGTATTTAATTTCAGCATCATCAAGAGCGATTAATTCTACTACAGCAGCGTGTAATTGATTTTCGTCACGGCTTGGTGCTGTACAACCTTCCAGGTATGATACATAGCTTCCTTCGTCAGCAATAACCAATGTTCTTTCGAATTGTCCTGTTCCTGCTTGATTGATTCGAAAATAAGTTGAAAGTTCCATTGGGCAACGAACGCCTTTTGGAATATAACAGAATGAACCATCTGAGAATACTGCAGAATTTAATGCAGCATAAAAATTGTCTTTTTGTGGTACAACTGTTCCTAAATATTTACGAACTAATTCTGGATGCTCTTTAATTGCTTCTGAAATTGGGCAAAAAATAATGCCTTTTTCTCCCAATGTTTTTTTGAAAGTAGTTGCAACAGAAACAGAATCGACAACAATATCCATAGCGACATTGTTCATCATTTTTTGTTCATCGACAGAGATTCCTAACTTTTTGTACATTTCTAAAAGTTCCGGATCAACGTCGTCTAATGTTTTATTTGGATCTACTTGTTTAGGAGCAGAGTAGTATGAAATAGCCTGGAAATCGGGTTTTTGATAATGTACATTAGCCCATTCTGGTTCAATCATTTCTTCCCATGCACGAAAAGCTTCAATGCGCCAATCGGTCATCCATTGAGGTTCTTCTTTTTTTAGAGAAATGGCACGAACTATGTCTTCGTTTAGCCCAATAGGAAACGTATCCGATTCTATATTTGTATAAAATCCGTATTCGTATTCTTTAGTTTCGAGTTCGATTTTTAAATCGTCTTCTGTGTATTTGCTCATTGTTTTTTTATTGAAAGATTTAAAAATTGAAGGATTTAAATATCAAAATCACTTACGCAATTTTTAAATCTTTAAATTTTGCAATCATTTAATTATTTATAGAGAAAAAGATTCTCCACAACCACAAGTTCTGCTTGCGTTTGGATTATTAAATACAAATCCTTTTCCGTTTAATCCACCTGAGAACTCTAATATTGTTCCAGCTAAATACAGAAATGATTTTTTCTCGACAGCAATAGTTATATCATTGTCTACGAATATTTTATCGTCGTCTCCTTTGGTTTTATCAAATTTTAGATCATATGATAAACCGGAGCAACCACCACTTTTCACGCCTACTCTCACGTAGTCATGTGCGGCATCAAAACCATCGTCTTGCATCAAGTCGATAATTTTCTTTTTGGCAGTATCTGAAACCTTTATCATTGTTATATAGATTATTGTCTAAATTATGGGCAAAGATACTATATAAAAACCTTTTTCCATAACGCTTAACATTTTTATAATTAATGTTAAAATAGATAAAGTCTATTTGATTTCATTTAATGCAAAAGGATTTTGTTAAATTGCAGGATTATTTAAAAAGTTTGAGGTTTTGATAATTTAAGAGGCTATTTGATAGTTTTTTTGAATATATCGTGATTTTGCTTTTTTGATGTTTAATTTTATAATAAAAAATATAATGAAGTTATATCCTATAGAAACTGGAAATTTTAAATTAGATGGGGGTGCAATGTTTGGTGTTGTACCTAAAACTATTTGGAATAAAACCAACCCAGCCGATGCTAACAATTTAATAGATATCGCCGCAAGATGTTTGCTTATTGAAGATGGTAATCGACTTATTCTGATTGATACTGGAATGGGTGATAAGCAAACTGAAAAGTTTTTTGGGTATTATTCGCTTTGGGGGTCACACTCTATAGATAAATCATTGGCTCAATATGGGTTTCATCGAGATGATATTACCGATGTTTTTATGACGCATTTGCATTTTGATCATTGTGGCGGAAGTGTACAATGGAATGCTGATAAAACAGGGTATGAACCAGCATTTAAAAATGCAAAATTCTGGAGTAACGAAAATCATTGGGAATGGGCAACGAAACCTAATGCTCGTGAGAAAGCTTCTTTCTTGTCCGAGAATATTTTGCCAATGCAAGAAAGCGGACAATTAAATTTTATAAAAAGACCAGAAACAGATTTTCTTCCAACATCTGAACTTGGCTTTGGTATTTTCTTTGCCGATGGTCATACCGAAAAACAAATGATCCCGCATATTCAGTACCAAGATAAAACGATTGTTTTTTGTGCTGATTTATTGGCTACAGCCGGACATATTCCGTTGCCGTATGTTATGGGATATGATACTCGACCTTTGTTAACGCTACCTGAAAAAGCAAAATTCCTAAACGCTGCCGCAGATAATAATTACTATTTGTTTTTGGAACATGATGCACACAATCAAATTATAACTGTAGAATATACTGAAAAAGGTGTTCGCCTTAAAGATGTTTTTACTTGTGAAGAGATTCTTTAAAAGAAAACTTAAAACATAAAAAATCCCATTTTCATTATATCGAAAACGGGATTTTTTTAGTTAACTAATTGAGATTATTCTACGATAACTTTTTTAGCAGTATTTGCGCCTTCGCTTTCTAGATATACATAATAAGTACCTTTTGGTAAACCAGCCAAATGAATTACGTTGTCATTATTACCAGTGCTGAAAGTCGTTGTTTTTATCAATTTACCTAATGAATCATAAACAGTTGCTTTGTTAAGCAAAATGTTATTAATGTGTAATTCTCCTTTTGTTGGGTTTGGATAAATTACAACTTTATCGAATATGGATTCTTCGAGACCCAAAGTTTTACAAGTGTTTGAATAAATCGTGGTTGGTTCTTTTATATTTGACCAATTAGCGTTTGAGTATTCCTCATCATCTACCTGAATACAGTCAAGCTTATTAAGACCTAGAAAGTTTGTGCTAATAGCAGTTCTTTTTCCTGCTTTTGATGGTACGATAAGTTTTGTATTATTTCCATTTCGTATGTTTAATGATACTAGCGGATTGTTTGCAATATATATGATTTTAAGATTGGTGTTTTTTGATAAATCCAATGTAGTAATTTGATTAGAGGACGCATTAAGTGTTTCTAAAAGTAAATTTTGATTCAGGTTTAGAGTCGTTAATTGATTATTACTACAATCTAAATCCGTTAACGATGTGAAATTTTCAATACCTGCTAAATCTGAAATATTACTATTTGAAAGATTCAAAGAGGTGATCGTGCTTATATTTGAATTGGAAATTTTTCCGTTTAAGCCATCTGTATCAATTCCTAAATCAATTAATTTTTGTTCAAAATTATTGTCAGGTAGTAGTATGTATTTTGGAGAACAATCGGTACTAAAACTTGCTTTAGCATCTTTTTTGCTTGACCAATTTGCATCAGAATATGCTACATCATCTACTTGAATACAGGTTAATTGTGGATTATAAATGAATCCCAAATTTGAACTTTTTAAAAGCGTATTTTTTCCGTTTTTTAAATTAAGACTTGCTAATAATAGGTTTTCACTACAGTCGAAATTTGTTAAAGCAATATTTTTTGAAAGATCTAAATTAGTTAATTGGTTTACGCCGCAATATAATTCTGTTAAGTTAACATTCTTAGAAAGATTTAAATTTGTTAATTGATTGACCGCTACGTATAAAATATTTAGAGAGACGTTCTTTTCAACATCCAGATTAGTTAATTTATTGTCACTACAATTTAAATTTGTTAAAGCAGTATTATTGGAAACATTTAAAGATGTCAACTTATTAGCATTACATTTTAAATATGTTAAAGCAGTATTTTTAGAAACATTCAAATTTGTTAGTGCGCTATTGGAGCTACAATATAAAGTTGTTAAAGCAATGTTGCTAGAGGCATCTAAACTGGTTAATTGATTGTTATCACAGCTTAAAGTTTTTAAATTAATGTTACTAGAAATATCCAAATTTGTTAGTCGATTGCTGCTACAATTTAAATATGTCAGAGCATTATTTTTGGATATGTTTAAATTTGTTAAGTAATTAGCTCTGCAATTAAGGACTTGTAAAGCGGCAAAGCTTTCAATTCCAGTTAAATCGGATATCTGGCTGGCAGATGCGTCTAAGGAAGTTATAGATGAAATATTTGCGGTCATGACTTTTCCATTAATAGGACCAGAATCAAGTCCTAACGCGATTAACTTTTTCTCAAAGTTTGCGTCGGGGATTAATGTGTAAAAACTGCTTGTGTCACCAGACTCATATAAAGCGTTGATTTCTGTTGGAGTTAAAACACGATTCCAAATTCCAATATCATCTATTTTACCTTTGAAGCTTTCATCTGTAGTATCCCCAGGAATTCTTTGTCCTATCTTGAAAGTATTGCCTGTAGTGTTTAAGCTTATAAGATTTTCAGATACAAATTCGCCATTGATAAATAATGAAGCTTTAGTTCCATCGTATGTAAGTGTGTAGAAATACCAGTCATTGTTTGAATAATCAAAGTTGTTTACATAAAAAGAGCCGTCAGAAAAAACAGGGCCATTTACTACATTGAGGTATCCCTTTGAGTAAACAGAAAGAGAAAGTCTTTGTGTTTTTGCTAAAATACCATAGTTAAAAATACAAATTTCATATTTGTCTGGGGCTGTAAAGGCATCATTTGTCTTGAACCATCCCGAAATTGTTCTAGGAGAATTGTTTTGAGGAATATTGGTTATTAGAGCATTAATATTACTGCTGATGCCATTAAAAGAGTAGGCTGTATTGGCAACTCCAAAACGATCGGTAGTTAGAGTAACATCTGTAGGATTTCCGTCGCTTCCACTTCCGCTTGCATCATTTGCATTACCATTAAAAGGAAAATAAGCAAGTAATCCGTCCTTAGGTACGTATGTTGGGACAGTAGAAGTTTGAGCATAAGTTGAGGAAAACGCCAATAAAACAAACAAGAGTAGTTTTTTAATCATAATTTTAACTATTTGAATTAGAATATGCAATGATACAAATTACAAATGATTTCGTGTTAAAATATTATTTATCAGATTGTAATTAGATTCAGTATTTTCATTTCTTAAAGAATGTTTATATTTGAGCCGTTTCATTTTGTCAAGAAAAGATTAAATCAGATTCCTAACAGATTGTTAATCTGTCTTTTTTTTGTAACAAAAATCATAATTTAGGCCCATATTTTAACTTTTATTAAATTTACATAAATGAATAGTATTAAACCTATTTACATATCTGCTTGGGTATTACTTGCTTTAGCTAGTAGTGCAACTGTACAGGCACAAGTTTCAACTTCTAAAGAAACGATTACTGCACCTTTAGTTATTGTAAAAAAAGCCCCACTTTCTGAAAATGATTTAAAAAGATGGAGTCATCTGGATTTAGTAAAAGATACTATCCCCGGAATGAGTGTTGATAAAGCGTATGCCGAATTACTAAAAGATAAAAAAGGAGTAAAGGTAATCGTAGGAATTGTTGATTCGGGTGTAGATATAGAACACGAAGATTTACAAGGAAACATCTGGACGAATGCAAAAGAAATTCCTGGTAACGGAATCGATGATGATAAGAATGGTTTTATAGATGATGTTCATGGATGGAACTTTCTTGGTGATGCTGTAAACGAGAATACAGAAATGACTCGTATAGTAAAGAAAGGTGACGATGGTTCTGCGGAATATAAAAACGCATTGGCACAGTACAATGAAAAATACGAGAAAGCTTTAAAAGATAAAGAACAAGTAGATTTTTTACTAGAAGTACACAAGACTGTGAAAACAGCTCTGAATAAAGAAAACTACAATCTTGAAGATTTAAGTACAATTAGCTCTACAGATTCAAAAGTACTTAGAGCTAAAATGATAATGACCCAAATTTTTGGTAATGCAGGTCCAACTTTTAATCCTGAAGCAGATTTTGAAGAATATAGAGCTCAGGTTTATGATCAGTTAAATTATAATTTGAATAAAGAATTTGATGGTCGTAAAATTGTAGGTGATAATCCAGAGGATATTAAAAATACTCGTTATGGTAATAACAATGTTACAGGACCAGATAAAGAAAAAGCATTACACGGAACTCACGTAGCAGGTATTGTAGCTCAGGTTCGTCATAACAATTTAGGTGGAGACGGAGTTGCTAATAATGTCGAAATTATGACTGTAAGAGCTGTACCAGATGGAGATGAGTATGATAAAGACATTGCATTGGCAATACGTTATGCAGTAGATAATGGAGCAAAAGTAATTAACGGAAGTTTCGGGAAAAGCTTTTCTCCACATAAAAAATGGGTTTATGATGCCATAAAATATGCTGCTAAAAAAGATGTGCTAATTGTACACGCAGCTGGAAATGATGGATACAATATAGATATTGAGAAAAACATCAATTATCCAAATGATTCTGAAGACAACATAAAAGAGTTTGCAGATAATTTAATTACAATTGGAGCAATTAATAAAGTATACGGAGAAAATGTAATTGCTAGTTTCTCTAATTTTGGAAAAATAAATGTTGATGTTTATGCTCCAGGAGAAGAAATCTATGCAACAGTTCCTAATAACAAATACAAATATTTGCAAGGAACATCGATGGCTGCTCCAAATGCAGCGGGAGTTGCAGCTTTAATTCGTTCGTACTATCCAAAATTAAAAGCTTCACAAGTAAAACAGATATTGATGGATTCTGGTGTTTTGCTTCCGTCGATGGTAGTTTTGGGTGAAAATCCAAATCCAGCTGAAAAACCAGTAGCTGTTTCATCGTCAGAGTCGTCAAAAACGGCTAAAATGGTGAATGCTTATAATGCGTTATTGATGGCAGAAAAAATGTCAAAAAAATAAATTGTAAAGAATATTAATCCGATGGAAGGGTGGCAACCCTTCCATTTTTATTATATAGCCCATGCGAAAAATTATATTACTTTCTTTTTTGAGCCTTAGTTTTGGCTCACTAGTTGCTCAAAATGCACCTTATTGGCAACAACATGTAGATTATAAAATGGATGTATCGATGGATGTAAAAGACTATCTATACAAAGGCAAGCAAGAATTGGTTTATACTAATAACTCGCCAGATACTTTAAGAAAAGTATTTTACCATTTGTTTTTTAATGCATTTCAGCCAGGAAGTGAGATGGATGCAAGAATCCAGACTATAAAAGATCCTGATGGAAGAATGATAAATAAGGTAAAAGTTGATGGCAAAGATGTTAAAGAAAGCCGCATGAAAACTTTAAAACCTAATGAAATAGGTTTTCTTAATATTACCAATTTCAAGCAAGATGGTGTAAATGCTACAACAAGAGTTTCGGGAACTATTATGGAGGTTACTTTGGCTAAGCCAATTTTACCAAACTCAAAAACTACTTTTACATTAGACTTTGACGGACAAGTTCCAGTACAAATTCGTCGTGCAGGAAGAAATAACTCAGAAGGTGTTGCTTTGTCAATGTCTCAGTGGTATCCTAAATTGGCCGAATTTGATTTTGAAGGTTGGCATGCAGATCCTTATATCGCAAGAGAATTTCATGGAGTTTGGGGAAATTTTGACGTAAAAATTACAATCGACAAAGACTACACAATCGGAGGTTCTGGATATTTGCAAAACAAAAATGAAATTGGTCATGGATATGAAGATGCTGGTGTTACAGTAGTTTATCCTAAAAAAACAAAAACACTTACCTGGCATTTTGTAGCACCAATGGTACATGATTTTACTTGGGCAGCCGATAAAGAATATACTCATGATGTAGTAAAAGGACCAAATGATGTTGATTTACATTTCTTATACAAAAACAATCCAAAAACTACAGAAAACTGGAAGAAACTAGAGCCATTAATGGTGAAAGTAATGGATTTTTATGATCATAAAGTAGGACCATATCCATACAAACAATATTCATTTATTCAAGGTGGAGATGGCGGAATGGAATATGCAATGTGTACTCTAATGTTAGGAAACGGAACTCTTGAAGGAATTTTAGGAACAGCAACACATGAGTTAGGACACTCTTGGTTCCAGCATGTTTTGGCTTCAAATGAATCTAAGCACCCATGGATGGATGAAGGTTTTACAACTTACATCGAAGATTTAGCTTTAAATGAATTAGCTGGAGATAAAAAAGTAGAAAATCCGTTTAAAGGAAATTATGCAGCGTATTATAAATTGGTAGAATCTGGTAAAGAGCAACCACAAACTACACATGGTGATCGTTATGATGAGAACAGACCATATAGTATTTCTTCTTATGTAAAAGGAAGTATCTTTTTGTCTCAATTAGGATATTTGATTGGTGAAAACAATCTAGATAAAACACTAAAAAAATATTATAGTGATTTTAAATTCAAGCACCCATCACCAAACGATATCAAGAGAACTGCTGAGCGTGTTTCTGGAGCAGAGTTAGATTGGTATTTAATCGATTGGACAGGAACTACTAATACTATTGATTACGGTATTAAAGACGTAGTTGATGGTGGAGATAAAACAGTTGTAACTTTAGAAAGAATTGGAAGAATGCCAATGCCTATTGATTTAACTGTAGAATATACAGATGGAACTAAAGAGAGTTTTTACATTCCGTTACGAATGATGAATTTCATAAAAGAAAATCCTAATCCTTCTATGAAAAGAACGGTTTCAAATGACTGGGCTTGGGCAATGCCAACTTATAATTTGACAATCTCAAAAAGCAAAAGCACAATTAAGAAAATCACTATTGATCCAAGCGGATTAATGGCTGATATTAAAGCTGCGAATAATGTTTATGAAGTGAAGTAAATCTTTGCTCTTATTCAATAAAAAAGCCCTTAAAGACATATTGTTCTTTAAGGGCTTTTTATTTAAAAAAATGGTTTTCTTAAAAAATGATTATTTTACTACTTCCGTATTAGTTTCAGAAATAATAGTATTCTGTTTTTGTTTTTTAAATGGAAATAATTGCCTGTAACTCGCGACTCTCCATAACCATTCGACAGGACCATAGTTGTACCTAGAAAGCCACCATTTGCTTATAAAAAGCTGAACTATGAATAATGCTACCGCAAGAAAAAAGTAAAACCAATAAGGTAATGTATTGTGGATTTTTAAGCCAATACCCGAAAAAATAAAGGTAGCCAGAATGTTTTGAACCATATAATTGGTCAATGTCATTTTTCCACTCACGTTAAAATAGCTAAAAATAGTTTTTAGTTTACCATTTGTGTAAAGCAAGCATATTCCCGATGCAATAAATAGCATCGTATTTATTATTAACCAGAATATTGGATGGAAATATTTAAGGAAAGGTACTTTATAATTTATTGCCGTTATTAAAAGAAAACCGAATACTAGCGCAATAATAAAAGTTGTTATAATGGTTCTTTTTAATAGTTTTTTGAATTCAGGTAAACGATTAAAGAAGTTAATTTTTTGAGCATAAAAACCCAAAAGCATACAAGCAAACATTACTACATGTACCGTAACGGCATATACGAGATTAATCATTTCGCTATAATAAGTACCTAGCAAATTAAACTGGAAGAGATCAAGCCAATTGCCCGAGTAAAATAGTTTTAAATAACCAGCATTCGATTGTACATCGGGTAAATTCTGTTTAATTGAATTGATATAGGCCGTAAGAAACGGAATGGTCAAAAAGAGTATTGCGCAGGTTATAAGTATTGTTTTTTTAGAACTTTTGTAAAACAATAAAAGAAATAGACCCAAAAAGGCATAATCTTTTAAGATGTCGCCAAACCAAAAAGCAGAGTTAATAAAAGCAAGTATAAAGAGAATAACCATTCTCCAGCAAAAAAATAAAACTGGATTTTTGCCTTTACTTGCCACATTATTAATAAGTACTGCAAAACCATAACCAAATAAAACGCTTAGTAAAGTCCAGGATTTGGCGGCAAAAAAATATTGATTAATTGCAGCGATTACTTCAGAAAAAGGGCCTTTTTTAAGAACAGCGCTTTCTAATCCTACATAGCGATAATCGACATAGTTACCTATTACAACCCCTAATAATGCCCATCCTCTTAAAATATCTACGATGGCAGTTCTTTTGTTTTCCTGAACTGGTTGAAATGAATTTGTCATATAATTAACTGAATTTGTAGTTTTTATAAATGGTTTTTTTATTGAGATGATTATTCTGCTGCTTCTGCATTAGTTTCAGAAATAAAGGTGTTCTGTTTTTGTTTTTTAAACGGAAATAATTCCCTATAACTTGCACATCTCCATAGCCACTCAATTGGTCCATAATTGTATTTAGAAAGCCACCATTTGCTAATAAATAATTGAATTATAAAAACAGAAACAGCTAATAAAAAGTAAAACCAATACGGAAAGGAATTCTCAATATTTAAACCAATTCCAGAGAAAATAAAGGCAACGAGTATATTTTGAGATATATAATTTGTCAAAGTCATTTTTCCGCCAGCACTAAAATATTTGAAGATCGTTTTTAGTTTACCATTTTCATATAGTAAGCATATTCCCGTTGCAATAAAAACCATTGTACTTAAAATAAGCCAGTAATAAGGGTGGAAGAATTTGAGGAAACCAGCTTTGTTTTCAATAGCAAAGAAAAAAACAATACCAATTATAACGGCAATAATCAGACTGATTATAAGTACATATTTTAAAAGTTTTTTCTTTTCGTTTAAACGATTAAAAAAATCTAATTTTTGAAGCAGAACCCCAAAAAGCATACAAGCCAGCATTACAATATGTGCTATAATGGCATAAGCAGGAGAAACGATTTGTTGGTAATAAGAAGCCAATAGATTAAACTTAAAAAAGTCCAGCCAGTTTCCTGAGTGGTATAATTTTAAATATTCAGGATTGGAGATAATATCTATTCTTTCGAAGTTAAAACCTTTGATATAGGCCATTAAAAAAGGAATGATAAGAATAAGAACTGTACAGATTATACTTAATGTCTTTGCAGAACATTTGTAAAAAAACAATAATACAAGTCCTAGAAAAGCATAATCTTTTAAGATGTCGCCAAACCAAAAAATACAATTAATAAAAGCCAAACCAAAAAGCAATATCATTCGCCAGCTAAAAAAAGTAACTGGATTTTTGCCTTTCGCAGCGACATTATTAATTAAAATTGCAAAGCCATAACCAAACAAGATTGTTAATAAAGTCCAGGATTTTCCAGAGAAAAAAAACTGATCAAAATTAGATAGTATTTCAGATAACATACTATTCTTAGTTTCTTGTGGTAGATTAATGTGTGGTAAACCGGAATAATTGCCAATTGCAACGCCTAATATGGCCCAGCCCCGAAGAATGTCGACAATAGCAGTTCTTTTGCTTTGTTCGACAGGATGATAAGAATTTGTCATTTGATTAACGTTTTTATTGTGATTTGATTGATGATTTTGTATGAATTATTGAGTTATTCATAGCTAAATCAAAAATAAGAAAAATATAAAGCAATCAAATTTTAAATGACAAATATTGTTTGTAATTAAAAGGAAAGGATCTGTTTGGTAAAAAAAGAAAAGTCCATTTTTAAAAGGAATTCCTTTTAAAAATGGACTTTTATAGTATAAAGGCGATGTTTATTTTTTGTTACCTAAATGCTCCAGCATATCTTTAGTCATTGACTCAAGGTCGAAAGTATGATTCCAATCCCAATCTTCTCTAGCCGAACTATCGTCGATGCTAGCAGGCCAACTATCAGCAATTTTTTGACGGAAGTCTGGATTGTATGAAATCGTAAATTCAGGAATATGTTTTTTAATTTCTGCTGCAATTTCAGTAGGAGTAAAACTCATTGCTGCCAAATTGTAAGAGGAGTGAATTTTGATCTTTTCAGCAGGGGCTTTCATGATATTTATAGTTGCTTCTATAGCATCATCCATATACATCATTGGCATTTTAGTTTCAGATGACAAGAAACATTCGTATTTTTTATCGGCAATAGCTTTATAAAAAATATCAACAGCATAATCTGTTGTTCCACCACCTGGAGGTGTAGACCAGCTAATTAAACCAGGGTAACGGATACTTCTTACATCGACACCATATATGTTGTGGTAGTATTCGCACCATCTTTCACCAGCTTGTTTACTAATTCCGTATACAGTCGAAGGTTCCATGACAGTATATTGTGGAGTGTTTTCTTTTGGAGTTGTTGGTCCAAAAACAGCAATACTAGATGGCCAGAAAATCTTTTTTATTTTATTTGCCTTGGCTAAGTTTAAAACGTGAAACAAAGAGTTCATGTTTAAATCCCAGGCAAAAGCTGGATTCTTTTCGGCAGTAGCCGATAATAAAGCAGCCATTAAATAAATATCAGTTATTTTATGAACCTCTACAAGGTGCTCGATTTGATTGAAATCTAAGGCATTTACTACTTCAAAAGGACCAGAATTAACAACGTCAGTATTTAATTTACGAATGTCAGATGCAATTACATTTTCTGTTCCGTATAATTTGCGTAGTTTTTGGGTAAGCTCCGTTCCGATTTGACCGCAAGCACCAATGATTAATATTTTTGGATTCATTATGTGTTGTTTTTAGTAACGCAAATATAACGTTTTCGCAAATAATTTTACTTTTCGGAATAACAAATTATAAATTTAATAAGGATGAAGATTGATTTTTGGATTATTCTCCGTTGAAGAGCTTAATTATCTTTACCGTTAAGCACGCGGATGATACGGATTTACAAAAGTAAAAACGCGGATTAAAAACGGATTTTAAAAAATAATAGATAGAAAATCCGTTTAATCTGTGTTTTCGCCTTAGCGAATCTGTTTAATCCGCGTTCCTCTATAGACAATTTATGGTCAGCTTCATCATTATATCTGTTTGTTCATCATTTCCTAATTTAAAAATGTGTTTGTCAAATTCGACAAAGCCATTTTTTTTATAAAAAGCTAATGCTCTATGGTTTTCTTCCCAAACGCCAAGCCATACATAACCTACGTTTTTTTCTTTGGCAATTTGTAACGCTTTGTCATATAAAAGTTGCCCGACCTTTTTACCTAAGAATTCTTTTGAAACATAAATGCGTTCTATTTCTAAGGCATTATTATCTCCTAATTCTGTTTGTGCTTTTCCAGAATTCACCTTTAAATATCCAATAACTTCATTATTCAATACTGCAAAGAAGAATTTGGAATCTGGATTTTCAATTTCTTTTTTAAGTTTATCAAAGGCAAAACTACTGGACAAATAATTGTTCATGTTTTCCTCAGTATTAGGCAATGAAAAAGTTTCTAAAAAAGTTTGTCTTCCGATATTTTGCAGTTTTTCAATATCTGCGATTGTTACTTTTTCGAGTATAATAGATTCCATGAATAGGTAATAAATAAGTTTTTACTAAATTAATGTTTATTCCTCTTTTCTCCAAAGCAAGAATTCTTCATTATCAGTACAAGACATTGATTTTATGAAATTTTCAAAATTAAAATTTTCGTATTCTGATACGATATTGTAAACTGTTTCGAATCCTTTTGAGCCTTGAGGAATTAAACACCCAGAATCTTTACCAATTAATACCAACCAAATATCTGGTGCAAAAGGACCTTCATCTGTATTTATCAATTTTATTGCCTCAATATCTTTCCATAAAATGGTTTCAGTTTCCCTTCTCGGATGTTCTACTTTTATGAATTCTTCTGTTGTTGTTATCAGATATTCATCCTCTGGATTTTTAGGCTCAGATTTTCCAAATAGTCTGTCAAGTATTCCCATAGTTTAGCTAGTTTGAATTGCGATATGAAGTTATTGTACTGGAATTGTTTCTATAGATTTCATTTGATTAAGACCGTCTAGCATTTCTTTGAAAAGATGTAATAATGATTTCAATTCTTCGATATCTTTTATTTTTCCTTTAGTATAAAATGATAATTCGAATTCACCTTCTGGAAGTTTTTCTTCCCAGATTCCTTTTTGATTAGATATTTGAATATTTACTTCCTTTTGAGAAGATATTAAATCTCGTATTCTCTGACTTTGAAGTAATGACTTTATTTTAAGTTCATTATTTGCTTTAATTATAAATGCTTTATCAAAATCATCTCGACCAATAATAACATCTTGGGCTCCAAATAATTTTTCAATTGTTCTTATAAAACCATTTCTATAAATTTCAAATTGAAATTTATCTGCTGAAACAAAGGGGACAATTACTCGAGTTACCTCGGTGGCGTATTTGCCTGACCAAATTGTAAAATTATCAAAAGTTATTTTCCAGTTATTGTACTCGATTTCGGTTTTGTCAGAATGCCATGAATAACCTTCAATGAATTTTCCACCAGTTTCATTTGCGAACTCTTGCCAAATATTGGTTATATTATTTGTCATTTTACTATCCTCATTTTACATCTTACCCTTTTTAAGCTAGTTGCTTTTTCATTTCAATATTAAAACGGAACTGTTCTTCAACTGGAATTTCCTTACGGCTATTTTTGTTTATGTCTTTGCCTTCTTTACTCCAGAGAAATGGGACGAAATTAAAAACCTTATTTCCGTCTAATTTAGAAACTTCAGTTTTCCAGTTTTCCCATCTTTGATTTCTATAAAACTCATCCAAATCATTATTAAAGCAAAACAATAAAAACTCACTGTACGTTATTTCTAATGGTTCGTATTCCAGAGTGTCTGGAGCGAAATAATATATATTCCCTAAATCACTTCCTAAATCTCCTCCATTCAAAATAAAGAATCCTCCAAGAGCATCATCAGCAATTAATAATAATCTCGGATTTTCTCCAAACTCTTCTGTGAATTTTCCAATATTCCAATCGGGTAACGAACGATTTAGTTTCTCATTTCCTGAGCCAAGGATTCTAATCCAGCCATTATCAACTAATATTCCACCAGTGCTGAAGATAATAGCGCCCATTGGCGAACGTGTAGAAACCTGTGTTTTATACAATGCTTCTTCTGCTTTTGCACTATCAACGGTTAGGATTTCGATCTTGTTTTTGGCATCATTAATCCATTCCGTTACGATTGGCCAACCTGAATCTTCTTTATTTATTAATTCTTCGACGTTTCTCATTTTACTAATCTTAATACCAATGATTATTAGATAAATTCGGTTCGGCGTAATCTATAATACCATCATTTTGTAATTCATTTAGTTTTTCTCGGATTGGCTCATATTTTACGGTCGATAAAACTTCCATTACAAAATATCCTTCATTGAACTTTTCAGATTCGCATCCCAAATGGTTAAATATCATACGGATATCGTCAGTAGAAATAGTTTTATCTAATACTACAACCTGAATAGTCGAATTTCCTGAATGTTCTATTGTTTGTCTGTAGGTTAATTTTTGTTCTTCTTCATCAAATTCTGCAAGCACTACATCTTCGCAAGAAACGGGTGCGTAAAACGGAATGTTATCTAGTTTATATAATCCTTTTTCGGCATTGATTACTGTTGCCCATATAGTTTCTACAGCTGATTCGTTAAGGATTTCACTGAAAAATCTAAAAAGTATTTTGACATATTTGTCTTGTTCTTCTGCCATTTTATTTAAATGCTATTGTTTTTATTATAATTTATCTCCCCATTCGCTTGGGTCAAAAGGTTCAAATTCTCTTTCGGTAAATGCTTCGGTCAAAATTCCTGACGAGCACAACCAAGTTATAGTTTCTTCGAGCGTTTTTCCTGCTTTGTATATCATCTCGCTATTTCTTGGCAAAATGTAATATTCACTTTTATACAGGATAATTTCATCTCCATCAAATGTATCACCAATTCTTACAGTCCCGAAGTCTCGGGATAAAACTTCCTCTTTCGTCAGGACATCTTTTCCTTCATCCCAAAACCAATATTCGGTAATTCGACTTTTCCACTCAGCCATAGTCATGACAATTGTTTCGGGAAGATATATCCTTACGTAAGTTCCGCCAAGAATTCCGCTTCCGTACGTTAGAACATATTCTTTATAATCATCATCAAAACTGACGTTTAGTGTTTGTTCGCAAGCTTCAATATCCTCTTCTTCGGCAAGAAACAAGTCGGTTTTGTTTGTGTTATAGTTTGGGATTATTTTATAATTCTCGAAGTTCATGTGTTTTTTATTTATTATAGCTAAGATATGGCTTTTTTATTGTTGAGAATAATGTTTTCTAATAGAAAAAGCCGCAGTCACAAATCGTGATTACGGCTTTTGTTAAGATATAATTATGGGTTTTATACCAGTTTTGCAGCTACAAGATATTCAGCAATCTGGATTGTATTAGTCGCAGCACCTTTTCTTAGGTTATCGGCAACAATCCACATATTTAAAGTATTTGGTTGGCTTTCGTCACGACGAATACGACCTACAAAAACATCATTTTTACCTTCGGCATAAAGTGGCATTGGGTATGTAAATGTGTCTAAGTTATCCTGAACTACAACACCATCAGTATGATGTAAAATTTCACGTACTTCATTTACATCAAAATCATTTGTAAACTCAACGTTTACCGCTTCGCTATGACCACCAACAACAGGAACACGAACCGCAGTTGCTGTTACAGCGATAGTGTTATCACCTAGAATTTTTTGTGTTTCACGAACCAATTTCATTTCTTCTTTGGTGTATCCGTTTTCTTCAAAGCTATCGCAATGTGGAATCGCATTTCTGTGAATAGGATATTTATAAACCATTTCGCCTTTTACACCAGCGTATTCATTCTCTAATTGTTTCACAGCTTTTACTCCAGTTCCAGTGATAGATTGGTAAGTAGAAACAACGATTCTTTTTATGTCGTATTTTTTGTGCAAAGGAGCCAATGTTAAGACCATTTGTATAGTCGAACAGTTTGGGTTTGCTATAATTTTATCTTCTTTAGTTAAAGTAGAAGCATTGATTTCTGGAACAATCAATTTTTTTGTTGGATCCATTCTCCAAGCCGATGAGTTATCGATAACTGTAGTTCCTGCTGCTGCAAATTTTGGTGCCCATTCTAGTGAAGTTTCACCTCCTGCAGAGAAAATAGCAATATCAGCTTTCAAATCTACTGCGGTTTGCAATCCAACAACCGTATAATTAGTTCCTTTATATTCGATTTGCTTTCCAACTGATTTCTCAGATGCAACCAAAATTAATTCTGTAACAGGGAAATTTCTTTCTGCCAACACTTTTAGCATTACTTCGCCAACCATACCGGTAGCGCCTACAATCGCTATTCTCATTTTTATATTTTTTATTGTGAATGTTTGTTATTTGAAGTGCAAAAATAGGTATAATGAAGTTGAAAACAAGCGGGTTCACAAAAAATAACAAAATGTTACATTTGCAACAAAAAAGAAAAACCGTTCAGATTTTGAACGGTTTAGTTAGACAATAGTGTAGCGGATTATTTTTTTAATAAATCTCTAATTTGTGTAAGTAATTCTTCTTGAGTTGGTCCAGCTGGTGCAGCAGGAGCAACATCTTTTTTCTTTGCTTTTTCAGCAGCTCTTAAAACTATAAAAACAAAAAATGATATAATTACAAAATTAATTATTGCTTGAACCAGATTTCCGTAAGTAATTACAGCAGCACCAGCGGTTTTAGCAGCAGCTAAAGTTGTATATGAATTTCCATCCAGAGTAATAAATTTTTGAGTAAAATCTATCCCACCAGTAAGTAGACCAACAATTGGCATAATAATATCATCTACAGCAGAACCAACAATTTTTCCAAATGCACCACCAATAACTACAGCAGTAGCTAAACTCAGTACATCACCTTTCAATAAAGAAGCTTTAAAATCTGCAAAAAATCCCATACTCGTTCTTTTTTATTTGTTATTAATTTAAGTATTCAAAGATAATAATAATTCTATAAAATAAATAGTACTAATTTACTGACGGAAAAACACACGTTTAACCCGTTGCGAAATACTAGTTAGGATTTCATACGGAATCGTACGTAATTCTTGTGCCATTTCTATAACAGTTGGGCTTTCGCCAAAGATAATTACATCATCACCTTCCTTACAGTCAATAGCACTTACATCGACCATAAGCATATCCATGCAAATGTTTCCTACTATTCGAGCCTTTTGATTTTTGATAGTTACAAATCCGACTCCGTTACCCCAAAGTCTGGCAATACCATCAGCATAGCCAATTGGTATTGTTGCGATTCGGGTTTCTTTTTCAGCCATAAAACGACGTCCGTAACCTACGCTGTCATCAGCAGGAATAGTTCTTACTTGCGAAATTATTGATTTTAATGTGCTTACGTTTTCCAGGTATTTTTGTTCTGCAGGATCATTAGAAACTCCATATAAGCCAATCCCCAAACGCACCATATTGTATTGTGCTTGCGGGAAATTACTAATTCCGGAAGTATTCAGGATATGACGAATTGGGTTAATGTCTAATTCCTTTACTAATTTAGAAGATAGTTTTTCGAATAAATCAATTTGAGAAAGAACAAAATCAAAATGTTTTTGTTCATCGCTTGTTGCCAAATGCGATAAAACACTTTTTACCTCAACGTTTGTATTCCCTTTTAGAGTAGCGATTAATTCATCGAGGGTATTGTCTTCAAAACCCAATCGATGCATGCCAGTATCTAGTTTTATATGAATCGGAAAATGGTGTAGTTTCTTCTCCTTTGCAATTTTCAAAAAAGCATTCAACCCTTTTAAACTATAAATTTCAGGTTCTAATTGATGCTGAATAATAGCCGAAAAAGTGGTTGTTTCGGGATTAAGCACCATAATTGGTAGTTTGATACCGCCGTTTTTAAGCGAGATTCCTTCATCGGCGAAAGCCACACCCAAATAATCTACCTTATGATGTTCAAGCAATTTGGCTATTTCTAGCCCGCCATTACCATAACTATATGCTTTTACCATCACCATCATTTTGATGTTTGGATTTATTTTAGATTTAAAGAAATTAAGATTATGACCAATAGCGTTGAGGTTGATCTCAAGAATCGTTTCATGAGTTTTCTCTTCGAGTAATGCGACAATTTCTTCAAATTGAAACGAACGTGCTCCTTTTATAAGAATGGTTTCATTTTCAAAATCCAATGATTCATAATGTGCAATAAATTCGGCTGTATTAGGGAATGTAATACAATTGGTAAATTTATCTTTATAAGCCGAAATGGTCGAGCCAATACCAATAACACGACTTATTTTATTAGACTCGATAAGTTGAGCCACTTTCGAATATAATTCATCATTAGTAAATCCGCTTTGAAGAATATCCGATAAAATCACGGTTTTCTTTTTGAATTTATTTTGACTTTCTAAAAAGTCTAATGCGATTTTTAATGATTGAAAATCCGAACTATAACTATCATCGATTATGCTACAGTTGTTGATTCCGTTTTTTACTTCCAAACGCATTTCTACTGGATACAATAAATGCATGCGATTCTGGATTGTAGCCGAATCGTATTTTAAATACAACAAAACCATTAAGCAAGAAATAGCATTTTCTATCGAAGCATCATCCTGAAACGGAATGGTAAATTCGTTTAATTCATCCTTGTATTCATATCGAATTCGTGTATTCTCGTCATGAGTTTCTTTTGTAGAAACTAAAACATCGGCATTTTTATCGGTAAAACTCCAAGAAAATAACTTCCTGGAATCGAGCAGATATTCGGCAGCAAATTGAGTTAAACAAGAATGAACAACCTCGGTTTTCTGATAAATAATTACAGGAGTTTCTTTAAACAAAAGTAGTTTCTCATCTATCTTTTGTACAAGATTTAAGAAACCTTCATCATGTGCCGAACCTATATTGGTAAGAAGTCCGATAGTAGGTTTGATGATTTTTTCTAGTTTGTCCATTTCAGAAACAGTTGAAATTCCTGCTTCAAAAATCCCCAGATTGTGTTTCTCATTTATTGCAATAACCGAAAGCGGAACGCCAACCTGTGAGTTGTAACTTTTTGGACTTCTTATAATGTTGTGATCAGGACTTAGCAAGAAATTAAGCCATTCCTTTACTATCGTTTTACCGTTACTTCCGGTCAATCCGATAATAGGGAAATGGAAAAGACCACGATAATAACCTGCAACTGCCTGCAAAGCCGACAATGAATTTTCGACAACTATATAATTGGCTCTTTGTGTATAGTTTTCTGGAATTTGTGTTACTACAAAATTATGAACGCCTTTCTCTATTAAATCAGGAATGTAATCGTGAGCATTATTGTTAGGTCCGCTTAAAGCGAAAAATAAAGTTTTAGGTCCGTTTTGTAAAGAGCGACTATCGATAGAAATATGGTCGATATTGATATCTGAATTTCCTCCAATCCATTTGGCATGAAGTATTTGAATTAGACTTTTAAGATTTACAGGCATTATATTGTGAGGTATTTTATGTTGGATGTTTTTGTGTAAAATGTTTTATGCAAAATGTGAAATAGCAATTGTGATGAGTTAGAAAAACATATTGTTGTTTGAAACATTAAAGGTAAAAAAGAGTTTTTAATATTTTCTTAAAAATAAATTTATTCAGGTTATAAAGTTTGTCTATAATGGAACGCGGATTAAACGGATTTAAAAAGTAAAGACGCTGATAAAAACGGATTTTTTAAAACAATTGAAAAAAATCCGTTTTAATCCGTGTTTTCGCCTTAGCGAATCCGCGTCATCCGCGTTCCCTTTCTTAGACACTGTTAATTTTTGATGCAAATTATACAAAGTCATATATTTTTTTATATTTGTTCAAGACAATAAATCCAAGCCGTTGAAAAAGATTCTTCCGATATTTTCGTATGTATTTCATCCATTATTTATTTCGATGTATGCGAGTATGTTTTACCTTTTCTTTAAAGGAGATATATTTGTAAATGAGGAAAAAATCTTTATTCTTTTTCAGATATTAATTATCACGGTTTTTGTTCCTATGTTGTTTTTCTTGCTGCTTCGTTCTACAGGAAATGTCGATTCGATTATGATTAATGAAACCTCACAACGTAAGATTCCGTTGGTGCTTCATTGTTTTTTAATCATTTTGTTAGTAAAACGCAGCGTGGTAATTATGCGTTATCCAGAGTTGCATTTCTTTTTTTTAGGCGCATTATTTAGTACAATAATTGCGTTGATTTTATCTTTTTGCAAAATAAAAGCCAGCTTGCACATGATAGCCATAAGTGGATTAACCATTTTTGCAATTGCTTTGTACCGACACCTTCAGGTACCAAATATGATGTATTGGGTTGCTTTCTTTATTTTAATGAATGGTTTTGTGGCATCATCCCGACTGGAAATGAATGCGCACACCAATAAAGAACTTGTAATAGGTTTACTTATTGGGATAATTCCACAATTAATGTTTGCGTTTTTCTGGTTATAGAATATAGAAAATTACACCAATATTCATTGTTCGCATATCGATGTCTTCCGTAGGAGTTTTTGCCGATTTAAATAAAGAGTTTAAACCATAATAAGCATATATATTCCAGGTATTAAAACCAGACGAAATATAAACTCCGTATTGTATTTTTTCGAAGTCTTTATTGTTTTTAATGACCACTTTTTGCTCAGAATCTTTGTAAACAGAGCGATCGAATAAAAGATAACTAAATTTTACACCTCCATAAATTCTCCAAAATTTATAACTCTCAAAAGTAGAAGTTCGCCATCTAAACTCAATCGGTAAATCAATTAAATACTGAGTGAATTTGTTTGTATTAACATCAGAATAATTCACAACATTATAAACAGGAGCGTCGTTTGTACCAGTTATGGCAAGATTTTGAAAGTAATTTTTATAGCTAAATCCTAAACCTGTGGCGATAGATACGTTACGATTTTTATTAATAGGCATATCTCTTAAAAAACCAAAATTAAGTCCTGCCGAAAATTTCTTTTGCGACAATCCTTCTGGAGCATTTGCTAATGCATTATAGGTAATTGCAAAATAAAACTGATCTTCTCGATACAGAGAATCAATTTTTACTTTTGGAGTTTCTGTAGCAGGAGCTTTCTCTTCCTGAGAAAAGACATTCAGAAACGATACTAAAAATAAACAACTAAAAAATAATCGCATTTTGGATTTTGGTTTTAATGATTGTTCCAAGAGTATAGGTAGTTTTTGCATTTTGATATTCACTTTACAAATATAAGATATTGAGTGTTTCAGTTGTGGTTTGACTGTGGTTAATTTTTTTTCCACTAATTACTCGAATTAACACTAATTTTTTATTGAGAGCAAATATACTATACATGTAGTATTTAAACTCAAAACACAAACCGCTCATAATATCGAGGAAAAGCTTTGTGACCTTTGCGTATCCCGATAGCTATCGGGACTGCGCTCTTTGCGGTTAATTTTTTTGCCACAGATTAAAGGATTAAGTGGATTTAAAAAAGTTAACCACAAATTACTCAAATTAGCACAAATTAAAAACTTTGCGAGCTTTGCGTAAATCTTTGCGCTCTCTGCGGTTAAATAATTCTTTCTGGTTAAATAATCTTTCCGGTTAATTTTCTGTCTTTAATTATAGTTTTTTAATGAAACTCCTGCTTATTTCATTTCGCTTATATGTTTTTTATACCTTTGCAGGGCATGAAAAGAAAACAACTCATAATAAGTATTTCTTTGACGATGACGGTATTGTTCTCAATGCTGTTTCAGTCATTCCATAGTTATGAGCATATTGTACAAGAGTTTTCAAAAAAACAATGTCATCACGAGTATAACGTAACAAATACCGAAATAACGCATCAGCATCATAATTTCGATTATTGCTATGTATGTCATTTTGCGATAAGCAGTTATATTACACCTGAAAAATTCACTTTTCAGTTGCCTGTTTTTCATGATGAAATCCCTTATTCCTTTACCTTTTCGGAAACAGCAATTTCATTTTCCGGAAGTCTGTACTCACTCCGAGGTCCGCCCATAGTTTAGATTTTTAGTATCCGAATAATTTCGGAATACAACGTTTTACCCTGTTTTGGTTTTCTTTAAAATCAAAAACAATCTTTATTTATACAATTCAAAATAGTAAAAATGGTTTACTAATTCTGATAGTTATCGGAGTTATTGAGCGTATTTATACTTTGGTTTTTGATTGTTTTTAAAGGAAGAAATAATCTAACTATAGCATCATTTTCAATGAAAAAAATAATAATTGCCCTAATTTTAGGGTTTTCGGGCTTGATTAATGCCCAAAATACAGTTTCTGGAACCGTAACCGATTTACAAAATCAACCAGTTCCAGGAGTTTCGGTTTATGCTCCCGAATTACATAAAGGAACTACAACTGACGAAAACGGAAAATATACTTTGAATAATCTTCCGAATGGAGGATTACGTATTGCATTTACGTTTGTAGGTTTTACAACTCAAAATAAAAATATCGAAAAACTATTAAAAGAGAATACACTCGATATCTTACTTTCGCAAGCAGCTTTTGAAATGGATGAGGTAATTGTATCAACCGCTTTTAGCAAATTGCAATCGCAAAATGTAATGAAAGTGGAACATGAAACGATTAAAACATTGCAACAAAAAGGAACTTCGACATTGATAGAAGGATTGGCAACAATACCAGGAGTTTCTCAAATTTCTACAGGAACGTCTATAGGTAAACCTGTAATTCGAGGATTAAGCGGAAACCGTGTTTTGGTATATTCGCAAGGAGTACGATTAGAAAACCAACAATTTGGAGATGAGCATGGTTTAGGATTAAATGATGCAGGAGTAGAAAGTGTTGAGGTTATAAAAGGACCAGCATCTTTATTATATGGTTCAGATGCTTTAGGAGGAGTTTTATATTTTAACCCAGAAAAATTTGCCGATGCAGGAGATTTTAAGGCTAATTTCAGTCAGAAATATTTCACCAATACACAAGGAAGTAATTCTTCTATCGGATTAAAAACATCTACAGAAAATTGGAAATTCTTGGCACGCGGAAGTTTTAATTCACATTCTGATTACCAAGCAGGAGATAGTGACCGTGTAACAAACACCCGTTATAACGAAACCGATTTTAAAACCGGAATCGGATATAGTAATTCTAGTTTCTCGAGTGTTTTACGTTACAACTATAATAAGCTGGATTTAGGTATGCCAGAAGAAGGATTTGGAGAACAAACAACAAGCAAAAATACAGAGTTTCCCAGACAAGGAGTATTTAATCATTTGTTGAGTTTAAACAATGTTTTCTTTTTTCAGAATTCAAAACTAGATGTTGATTTAGGATACATCACAAATGACAGAAGTGAGTTTGAGGATAGTAATGAAGCTTCATTACACATGAAACTGAAAACATTTAATTATAATGCCAAATACCATTTGCCTAAAATGGGTAAAATTGAAACTATTGTTGGAGTTCAGGGAATGCACCAAACCAATGCAAATTCGGGAGAAGAATATTTAATTCCAGATGCTACAACAAATGATTTTGGTGTTTTTGGAACGGCAAATTATGAGTGGAAAAGTAATGTATTGCAAGCAGGTTTGCGTTTTGATAACCGTAATGTAACTTCAATCGCGCATGGAGTTGAGGGAGAAGAAGGATATTTCCAGGCATTAGACAGATCGTTTGATAGTTTTAATGCATCGTTGGGTTACAAAACCAATCTTGCCGATAACTTGACAATGCGATTAAATGTTGCTTCGGGATTTAGAGCGCCAAACTTGGCAGAACTAACATCAAACGGAGTACATGAAGGAACAAACCGTTACGAAATAGGAAATAGCACTTTAAAGACAGAACAAAACGTTCAAACGGATTTAAACTTAGAATACAAAAACAGTCATTTTGAGTTCTTTGTAAATGGGTTTTATAATCACGTAAACAACTACATTTATACTTCGCCTACAGGAGATGTTTTAGACGAGAATGATGTATTTGCTTATGTTCAGGATAATGCCAAATTATATGGTGGAGAAATCGGATTACATTTTCATCCACATCCATTAGATTGGTTGCATTTTGAAACTAGTTTTGAAACCGTAACAGGTAAAAAACAAAATGGAGATTACTTGCCATTAATTCCTGCAAACAACTGGAATAATACGATAAGAACAGAGTTTAAAATTAGTAACTGGTTCCAAGATGGGTTTGCTACTTTAAATGTAAGTTCAACTTTTAACCAAGACAATGTAAGTGGTTTCGAAACAGCTTCAAAAGGATATTCGCTACTTAACTTAGGATTTGGAGGAACAGTAAAGTTGGGTAAAACGGCTTTTGATGTAAATATAAACGGAAACAACTTATTCGATAAAAAGTACATCGCGCATTTATCCCGATTAAAAACAGATGGAATTCCTAACATAGGACGCAACATAGTTTTAGGTGTAAACTTCAATTTGTAGAAGAATCAGTATTAAAAAAAGCTCTAAAAGCGCCAACGATGTAGTTGGCGCTTTTTATAACAATACCAATGAAAAAATAACTATTTTTGTTTTAAACAGTAATATTATAACAATGAAAAAAATTAGTATTCTAATGGCTATAACCGCTACAACTGTTGCGTTTGGACAAAGTCAAAAATCAAATGCAATAAAGTATCCTGATACTAAAAAAGGAGAAACAGTTGACACCTATTTTGACACTAAAGTAAACGATCCATATCGTTGGCTTGAAGATGATAAATCTGCTGAAACTGCTGCTTGGGTAAAAGCAGAAAACAAAGTTACGTATGCCTATTTAGACCAAATTCCTTTTCGTGAAGAGTTGAAAAACCGCATGGAGAAATTATGGAACTATGAAAAAATTGGAGCTCCTTTTGTAAAAGGAAAATCAACATATTATTCTAAAAACAACGGATTACAAAATCAATCTGTAATTTATAAAAAAGGAGTAAACGGAAAAGATGAAGTTTTTCTTGACCCAAATACATTCTCAAAAGACGGAACAACATCTTTAGGAGGATTAGATTTTAGTAAAGACGGTTCTCTTGCAGCTTATTCTATTTCTGAAGGAGGAAGCGATTGGAGAAAAGTAATTATCATAGATACAGAAACTCGTAAAGTATTAGAAGATACATTGGTAGATGTAAAATTTAGCGGAATTTCCTGGAAAGGAAAAGAAGGATTTTATTATTCTAGTTATGAGAAACCAAAAGGAAGCGAATTATCTGCTAAAACAGATCAGCACAAATTGTATTTCCATAAGTTAGGAACTCCACAAAAAGACGATAAAGTTGTTTTTGGACTTGACCAAAAAAGAAGATATGTTGGAGGTTCAGTAACTGATGATATGAAGTATTTGGTGATTACAGCAGCAAACTCAACTTACGGAAATGAGTTATACATTAAAGATTTATCTAAAGAAAATAGTCCAATTATTACTATCGTAGATAACTTTAATAGCGATAATAATGTTATCGAAAATGAAGGAACTAAATTATTTATCGAAACGGATTTAAATGCACCAAACAAACGTATTGTAACAGTTGATGTAAGTAATCCGAAACCAGAAAACTGGAAAAATTTCATCGCTGAAACAGAGAATGTACTTTCGCCATCAACAGGAGGAGGATATTTCTTTGCAAATTATATGAAAGATGCTGTTTCTGCAGTAAAACAATATGATTATACAGGAAAATTAGTTCGCGAAATAAAACTTCCAGCGTTAGGAACAGCAGGTGGATTTAGCGGAGAAAAAGCAGATAAAGTAGTGTATTATTCATTTACAAATTACACAACTCCAGGAACTATTTACTCATTTGATGTTAAATCTGGAAAATCAGAAATTTATCAGCAACCTAAAGTTGATTTCAAAAGTGCCGATTACGAATCAAAACAAGTATTCTATACTTCAAAAGATGGAACAAAGGTACCAATGATGATCACTTATAAAAAAGGATTAAAATTAGACGGTAAAAACCCAACTATTTTATATGGTTACGGAGGATTTAATGCAAGCTTAACACCATCATTTAGTATTGCAAATGCAGTTTGGATGGAAAACGGTGGAGTATTTGCAGTTCCAAATCTTCGTGGAGGAGGAGAGTACGGAAAAAAATGGCATGATGCAGGAACAAAAATGCAAAAACAAAATGTATTTGATGATTTCATTGCAGCAGCCGAATATCTTATTGCTCAAAAATACACATCTTCAGATTTCTTAGCAATTCGCGGAGGATCAAACGGAGGATTATTAGTTGGAGCAACAATGACACAACGTCCAGAATTAATGAAAGTAGCTTTACCAGCAGTAGGAGTTATGGATATGTTGCGTTACCATACATTTACAGCAGGAGCAGGTTGGGCATACGATTATGGAACAGCTCAGGATAGCAAAGAAATGTTTGAATACATTAAAGGATATTCACCAGTTCATAATGTAAAAAATGGAGTTCATTACCCAGCAACAATGGTAACTACAGGAGACCATGATGATAGAGTAGTACCAGCACATAGTTTTAAATTTGCAGCCGAATTACAAGAAAAACAAACAGGAGACAATCCAGTTTTAATTCGTATCGATGTAAAAGCAGGACACGGAGCAGGAAAATCTGTAGCAGCTACAATTCAGGAAAATGTCGATATTCAGGCATTTACATTGTATAATATGGGTTTTAAAGCATTACCGAAAAAGTAATACTTAAGAATTAAAATATTTAAAAGCAGGCTTTTCTAATTTAGAGAAGCCTGTTTTTTTTGTTGTTTGTAGAGAGTTAACCGCGAAGCAAGAAAATTAACCGCAGAGTTCACAAGGATTTACGCAAAGGGCACAAAGGGATACGCAATGTTTTTCCTCAATCTTGTCTTTCTGAGGCACGAAGAATCTCCACAAGAAACTCTACTAAGCAAACCACAATAGATTACGGTGAATAGAACGCGGATGAAACGGATTCACTAAAGTGAAAAACGCGGACAAAAACGGATTTTTTCTATTCGGAATATCTTATCCTAAATCTTGTCTTTCTTGTAACAATATTGAAGTTAGTTTGTGTTTTGAGTTTAAATACTACATGTATAGTTTTTGCTCTCATTAAAAATTCGATAAAGTTAGTGCAAGTAGTGACAAATATTTTTTTAAATCTCTTTAACCCTTTAATCTGTGACAGGAAAATTTCTCTCAAAGAACACAAAGTTTAAAATTCGTGGCTAACTTTTATGTAGTTTAAACTAAATTTGAAATATCAAAATAATAGAAACATGAAAATTGTTAGATGGGGAATTATAGGTTGTGGTAATGTAACCGAAGTTAAAAGTGGACCTGCATTTCAGAAAACAAAAAACTCAGCATTAGTTGCAGTAATGCGTAGAGACGCTGCTTTGGCAGAAGATTATGCAAAACGTCATAATGTGCCAAAATGGTATTCAAATGCTGCCGATTTAATAAATGATCCCGATGTCGATGCCGTGTATATTGCAACGCCGCCATCATCTCATAAAGAATATACGCTGTTATGTGCCAAAGCAGGAAAACCTGTTTATGTCGAAAAACCAATGGCGTTAAACTTCGAAGAATGCAACGAAATGATAAGCGCTTGCAAAGAACACAATGTACCATTATTTGTGGCGTATTACAGAAGATGTTTGCCTCGTTTCCTAAAAATAAAAGAACTAATAGATAACGGAATCATCGGAACTCCAAGACACGTAAATTGTGTTTTGTATCATTCGTTTGAAAAAAGATACGACGACGAAATTAACTTGCCTTGGACAGTTTTACCACATCTTTCAGGTGGCGGAATATTTGTCGATTTAGCATGCCATACGTTAGATTTTCTAGATTTTGTTTTCGGACCAATTAAGTCCGTTCGAGGTCACGCCACATCGCAACTTATGGCATATCCCGCCGAAGATAGCGTTTCGATGTCGTTCTTATTCGAAAACGGAGTTCATGGCACAGGATTATGGAATTTTGGTAGTCACCGTCGCCATGATATTGTTGAAATTGTGGGCGATAAAGGCAAAATTTCCTTTTCAACCTTTGGCAACGACCCCGTACAACTTGAGGATAAAGACGGAAAAACAGAAAGTTTCCCAATAGATAATCCGTTGCACATCCAGCAACCACTTATCGAAACCATCGTGCAGGAATTACTTGGTACTCCGGGTTGTCCGTCTCGCGGCGTTTCGGCAGCAAGAACCACTTGGGTTATCGATGAGGTCTTAAAAGAATTCAGACAAGCGCATCCCGTTAAATAACAGTATTTTAGTTTTTAGGAGCAATTTCCTGCTGTCCGCTATATCTTTTTATAAGGTGAAAAAACCTTATAAAAAGGATGCCTCCCGAGACTTCGGGGCATCAGGGCTAGAGCCATAGAAATTCATAATAATAAAATGCCTTTATAGGACTTGTTTTCTGTAAAGGCATTTTTGTGTAGAAAAATACTGCTATTTATACAGTTTTAGACTACCTTTAATACTCCCATCTTAAAATTACTTAGCATGAAACAAATTATTAATAAAATAAAATACTTTGTACAAACAAGTCATTTTAAAAAATATGCCAAGCGCATTGGGTTTTTCTTCCTAGGTCTTATCGCATTATTACTACTTGCATCGGGAGGATTAGCCTATTATTTTAATCACAATAAAGATAAAATCGTTGTCAGGATAAATGATAAGATAAACGACAACATTAGCGGAACGATACACATTGGTGATATTCAGTATAAATTCTTAACAGGATTTCCTAATCTTACATTAGCATTAAAAGATGTCGAGCTAAAAGATAGTTTGTGGGCAATGCATAAACGAACATTTCTTACCGCAAAAGAAATAGAAGTACGATTGAATATTCTGAGTTTAATATCCGATAAAATCGATTTTCATAAAATTGAAATCAACGACGCAACACTCGATTTGTACAAAGGTCCAAACGGAATTACAAATTCGGACATCTTCAGAAAAAAGCCTAAGAAAGACACAAAAGAAAGCGGAAAAACTACATTGGTAGACGAAATAAGTATGACCAACGTGCATTTTATCTCCGAAAACAAACCGCGAAATAAACTCTTTGATTTTGAAGTTGCAGCATTAAAAGCCAAAATCGATTACGATGGAAGCGATTTTAAGACCAATCTTTTTGTCGATACCAATGTAAAAAGCATGGCATTTAATACCGAAAAAGGAAGTTTTGCCAAAGACAAACGAATCAGAGGAATTATTGCCGTTGCTTATAAAGCCGATAAAAATAAAATCACTGCCGACGTTGATGGACTCGAAATAGGAGGAGATAAATTTGATGTTAAATCCTATTTTGATGTAGGTAAAACCAGTTCCAATTTTGGTATCGAAATCAAAACCAGAATCCTCTGGAAAAACGCCACCTATTTGCTAGCCAATAATATTAGTTCCAAGCTAAAATGGTATGATTTAAAAGACCCAATCGGTGTAACCTGTACAATCGATGGAGATTTAAATTCCGAAGGCGATCCTAAAATAAATGTAGTAGCCGAAGTTAAAGACAATGAATTACGCATTCCCGACGGATTAATTTCAGATTGTACCTTCAATGGGAAATTCACAAATATACTCAAGGAAGAGTTAGGCTGTTATGATTCCAATTCAGCGGTAATAATACATGGATTTAAAGGAGCATATAACACAATTCCTTTTGTAATTCCAGATGCAATGATTCATAATTTTGATAAACCAGTTGCAACAGGAATCCTAAACGCCGATTTTGATGTTACAAAACTCAACAATATAATCAATGCCGATTTAATGCGCTTTTCCAATGGTCAAGCCAAAGTCAATTTTAAATTCGAATGTGATATCGTCGATTTATACTTCCGAAAACCAAAATTCATAGGAAGCGTTCGGGTTGCTAACACCAGCTTAAAGTATATTCCCAAAGGACTTACTTTCGAGAAAACTTATATTCAGCTAGATTTTACCGAACAGGCATTGGTAATTAAAAAATTCGCATTCAAGGATCGCCGTAATACTGTTTTTGTAGAAGGAAGAGTCGATAATTTCCTGAATCTGTATTATGATGCACCCGAAAAAATGCTTGTAGATTGGAAAATTTATAGTCCAAGTATCGATATAAAACAATTTCTGGGAGTTATTGCTGCAACCCAAAAAAATAAGCAGGTCAGTAAAAAGCCAGCAAATCATGAGAGTTTTTCAGATCAGCTTCATACCGTAATAAATAAATGTCAAGTAGTCTTACAGCTTAATATGGATAAGCTTGTTTATGCCAAATTAGCAGCAACAAATGCAAAAGCAACTATTAGGTTAACAAATTCTAATGTAACGGTACAAAACGGATTCTTGCAAACCGCAGGAGGAACAATTGCTTTCTCGGCTGTATTAAACCCAAATGGGAATAAGTATAATTTTAAATCAGATGCAGAGGTTACCAATGTAGATATTACAAAGTTCTTAACCTCATTCAATAATTTTGATATTAAATCATTCGACGCAAAAGATATTAAAGGAAAGCTAACATCCAAAGCAAGTGTTGCCGGAATAATGGATTCCAAAGGAGACTTAATTAAAAACTCTGTGACAGGTAATGTTAACTTCAAAGTCAATAATGGCGCTTTAATCAATTTTGAGCCTATTGTAAAAATCGGGAAGTTTGCATTTCCGTTTCGTGATGTAAAGAATATTACGTTTAGTAATTTATCTGGCGATGTTATCTTGAGAGGGCAGAATATAGATGTGAATAGTTTAAGAGTAAGTTCAAGCGTTCTTAATTTTGATGTTGCCGGAATTTATTCTCTAGGTCATGAAACCAATTTAGCCCTGACAATTCCACTCCGAAACTCTAAAAATGATGTGAAATTAGCTTCCAAAGCCGAGCGTGATGCCGTTCGTAACCGAGGAATCGTTTTACATTTATTAGCCGTCGATGATGGTGGGAAAATCAAAATTAAATGGGGGAAGAAAGAAGAAAAGAATAAGTAGGGTTTTAGTACTAGTATAATATTGTCATTCATGTAAAATGACTTAAACGCCAATCGAGAGATTGGCGTTTTTTTTGTGCCAAAATTCAGAATTATCAGTGTTAGTTATTGATGAAAAGTGACTCTTATGCCGTTGTACAAAAAGCAACATTTAGATAGTTTTGTTTCATCTCAATAGGACAAATTAATGGATATCAATATTAAAATTGGCGACCGAATTCGAGAATTAAGAAAAGAAAAAAAAATCTCACAAGAAGCATTAGCTAACCTAGCTGAAGTAGATAGGACT
The DNA here is from genome assembly GCF_002156885.1 of Flavobacterium sp. AJR. NCBI lineage: Bacteria > Pseudomonadati > Bacteroidota > Flavobacteriia > Flavobacteriales > Flavobacteriaceae > Flavobacterium > Flavobacterium sp. AJR. The sequence goes on from NZ_NCWQ01000055.1 coordinate 47,899, forward strand.
TACATGACAAAAGTAGAGACAGGGAAAAGGAATGTAACAGTTAAGATTTTAGACAAAATAATCAATGCTCTTGATACTGATTTTGGAACTTTTTTTAACAATAATGAATTTAAGAAATGAAGAGGGTGAAAAAGTATTCGGATATAAGAGGAAAACTTCAAATTGAAGTTGATAAAAAAACAGATAATGGGCTTGCTCAACTTACTCATTATTTTCAAAACCATACAAATGGAGTATCGCAATATTTTAAAAGTGATGCTGTAGAATATTTAACGGATTTGCATGAGAAATTAAATATTATTGAAGAACCTAATTTTCAATATTATTTGCCCATTAAATGGGATATACCATTTCCTCCGCCTAAAAAACCAGATTTTAAATTTATTGATTTATTTGCAGGCATTGGCGGTATAAGACTAGCATATCAAAATTTAGGAGGCAAATGTGTTTTTACTAGTGAATGGGATACTTATTCAAAAAAAACATACGAAGCAAATTTTGGAAAAGTTCCTTTTGGAGATATAACACAAATAAATGAAACCGAAATTCCTGATCATGATGTTTTATTAGCAGGTTTTCCATGTCAGCCATTTTCCATTGCAGGAGTTTCAAAAAAGAATGCTTTAGGTAGAAAACATGGTTTTCTGGATGAAACACAAGGAACTCTTTTCTTTGATATAGCACGAATTCTTAAACATAAAAGGCCTAAAACTTTTATGTTAGAAAATGTCAAGAATCTTGTATCTCACGACAAAGGCAACACTTTTAAAGTTATCCAAAAGACATTAAGAGAATTAAATTATACTATTTATTTTAAAGTTTTAGACGGTAAACATTTTGTTCCTCAACACAGGGAAAGAATTATAATTGTTGGATTTGATAATGAATATTTTAAAGGAAAAGAAAATTTCAAATTCCCCGAAATGAGTGATACAAAATTCGCATTGAAGGATATTCTTTTACCTGAAGTTGACCCAAAGTACACTTTGTCAGACAAGCTTTGGAACTATTTACAAGAATATGCTAAAAAACACAAAGCTAAAGGAAATGGTTTTGGATTTGGTTTAGCAGATTTAAATGGAATTTCAAGAACAATGAGTGCTAGATATTATAAAGACGGTGCAGAAATATTAATTCCTCAAGAAGGTAAAAATCCTAGAAGATTAGTGCCAAGAGAGTGTGCCCGACTTCAAGGATTTCCAGATAGTTTTGTTATTCCGGTATCTGATAATCAGGCTTATAAGCAATTTGGGAATTCGGTAGTATCTCCTCTTATGCAAGCAGTAGGAGAATGTCTAATCAAAGAAATAGCAACATTTAATGGAGAGCATATTAAGTAAAGCAGTTGAATCAGTTCAAAATTCTGAGATTTCTTTCTGTAAATATATCACTGCAAATGATGTAGGTTCAACTGGAGGGCATCAATCGGGATTTCATATTCATAAAAACTCATGGAACCTTTTTTTTAAAGAACAAGGGCAAAAGGGGGCTAATAAGGATAAATTTATAACGATTAAATGGCAAAACGATTTTGAAACTACAAGTCGTTTTATTTATTATGGAACTGGAACTAGAAATGAATATCGTTTAACTAGATTCGGTAAGGGTTTTCCTTTTTTAAATGATGAAAACATCGGAGATATTTTGATTATTTGCAAAAAAAATGATGATTATTATGAAGCTTTTGTTTTGTCACATGATGAAGAAATTGATGGTTTTCTAAATAATCTAAACATTTCATCAACAGATATAAATGGAATTATACCTAAACAAAATGAGCTTTCATCTGAGGATAAAATTTTAAATTGCTTTTCTGAATATATTAAAACTTTAAAAACCGATTTCCCCTCTACATATGAATTAGCATTTAATTCAAGAAACTGTTATATTAATTCTTTTGGAACTACAAAATTAGTGATTCAAAATAATCCAGATAGAGAAATCTTAAATTGGTTAAATACAGAATTTAATTTATTTAAAACTATTGAAAATGATAGATATGATAACATTCTTAAAACTCATTTTTCATCTGTTGAAGATTTAATCAGTACTGCTAATACAATTTTAAACAGAAGAAAAAGTAGAGCAGGAAAATCTTTAGAGCATCATCTTTCTGAAATCTTTAATAATTTTGATATTAAATATAGCACTCAATCTGTAACTGAAGATAACAAAAAACCTGATTTTCTTTTTCCTGATCTAGATTCATATCATAATCCACATTTTGATAACAAGAAGCTAATTACACTAGCTTCAAAAACGACATGTAAAGATAGATGGAGACAAATTCTAAACGAAGCTGATAAGATAAAAACAAAACATTTATTTACGCTTCAGCAAGGAATTTCTAAAAATCAATTACAAGAAATGTACAAATATGATGTGTGCTTGGTTGTTCCAAAGCCATATCTTAAAAGTTTTCCAGAAGAATTTAGAGGCAAAATTCTGACTCTTGATAATTTCGTAAAACATGTTAAAGATTCTCAAGTTTAACTTGTCTTAAATATAAATTATAAAACATTATCTAAACAATTTATAAATAATTAAATACTACAAATTATTAAATCTCATCATCTTTAATAATTACAAATTATGGATGTCCATAATCCAGAACAACGCTCAAAAAACATGCGTGCCATCAAAAGCACAGCAACAAAAGCCGAAGTTACTTTGGCAAAAGCATTATTGAATCTAGGTTATAGATACAGAAAAAATAACAAAACAGTTTTTGGTAAACCGGACTTTACATTTAAAAAACTCAAAATTGCCATTTTTGTAGATTCAGAATTCTTTCATGGTAAAGATTGGGAAACTAGAAAAAAGCCACAAACTAATCCTGAATTCTGGATCAAAAAAATCGAACGAAATATGCAACGAGATATAGAAGTCAATGCGTATTTAGAGTCTCAAAACTGGAAGATTTTGCGTTTCTGGAGTAATGACATCAAAAAGAATTTAGATTTCTGTATTCTTGAAATTCGGAACGCAATTGTTGAAAAACAGAATTCTTAATTTAATTATGGTTGCAGGATTTCGACTCCGCTCAGTCTGACAAAAGCATCCAAAAATCTCCATTTATTTTCATAATGTTTTATTAACTTATTCGTTTCTTAATTCAATTTTCGATAGCTTTGAGAAACAAACATTAAACATATAGTAAGATGAAAATTCAAATCAACACCGACAAAAACATTGATGGACACGAAAGATTAGAAGCTTATTTCTCTGGAGAATTAGAAAAGTCTTTAGCACGTTTTGATAACAAAATTACTCGTATCGAAGTGCATTTTGGAGATGAAAACGGAGAGAAATTCAGCGTAAACGATAAAAAATGTGTGATTGAAGTTCGTCCAGTAAAACTACAACCTATTACAGTTACTGACCACGCCGATACGCTTGAAAAAGCTTTCCAAGGTGCTTTAGGTAAAATCAAAAAATCACTTACTACTACTTTCGAAAAAATGAAAGAGTATTAATCTAAATACTAATAAATGTAAAAGGCATTATCTAATTTGAGATAATGCCTTTTTTTATTTTAGTAAAGTTGTCATTTCCTTCCAATGCAATATTTTGATTTTGTCGTTGCTGTTATTAGCAGCGTTAACCATTGCCTTGGCTATATCACTTGCTTCAATACCTTTGTATTTACTTAGGTTTCCTATGAATAACGGATTGATAAATTTAAATATTCCTATGAATACTTTTTCCAGAGGTCGGCTTTCTTTTCTGTTTCCTAAAATCATCGAAGGTCGGAAGATATAAGTATGGTCAAAATTCAAGCTAATAATATCTTGTTCCATTTCTCCTTTTGTTTTAACGTAAAAAACCGATGAACTTGGGCTTGCTCCAACGGCAGAAACTAAAAAGACAGATTTTGCTCCATTTTCTTTAGCTAGTTTTGCTGCCAATACAGGATAATCATGGTCTATTTGGTAATAGATTTTTTTATCGGGTGTTTTCTTTTGGGTAGTTCCTAGGGCAATGTAAACTTCGTCTATGGCGATGTCTTTAACTACATTGGGTAAAGATTGAAAATCATCAATAAGGGTTTTTAGTTTTGGATGCTTAATGTCTAACTCTTTCCGAACAACGATTATTATCTGTTCGTAATTAGTATTACTCAATAAATTTTCGAGAATATAAGAACCAACTAATCCGCTTGCTCCATAAACAATTGCTTTTTTCATAACATTGAGTGATTTGTTTTGTGTAAGTTAGAAATTTTTGCCACAGATTTCACAGATTAGAATGATTAATCTTTTTTAATCCCTTAATCTGTGGCAAAAAAATAACTCTCTAGCTTTTATCTAAAGCTCCAGCAACATAACTATATGTTTATAAGGGTTTGTATTTTTGTTTCACGCAGATTTTGCAGATTGAGCCGATTTTTTTCTAATCTAAAGCTCAAGCGAAGCGACATATATATTTACCACGATTCGATATGTCAGCCCGATGGGGTTCTGTTGGTGTGTGTTTTTGATTTTCTTGTACATGAATCTTTGTGTAACTCTGTGGATTCTTTGTGAATCTCTGCGTAACCCAAAAATAAAATTAAGATAATAATAACGCTTTTCGCTGTTGTAAAAAGTAATTTTGCAGTCCCCAAAAATAGATTTGTCCTTTATAGAAAGGCAAGTAATTTGATTTGGGTTATCAAATAATAAATCATTTAAAATAAATTCATGAAAAATCAACTACTCGCATTCTTAACCGCAGTTCTTATAGGTTTTGGTGTAAATGCGCAAGTAAAATCATCAGAAACAAATGTTCTGGTTCTTATTCATTCTCAAAATGGAGGAACATATAAAATGGCGAAAGCTATGGCTGAAGGAATCCAGGGATATCCAAATACAAAAGCGACAATAAAACGTGTTGCTTCTATTAATCCGAAAGAAAAATTGAATGCTGAGGTTGAGAAATTACCAATAGCAACTATTGAGGAATTAGCAAATTATGACGGAATCGCATTCGGGAGTCCAGTTCATTTTGCTAATATAAGTGCCGATATGAATTACTTTTTCAGCAAGAGTATTCCGCTTTGGACTTCAAGAGCTTTAGAGGGAAAACCAGCAACAGTTTTTATGTCAGCAGGATCAGGTGCAGGAAAAGAAGCAGCAATATTATCTTTTTGGAATATACTAGCTTCCCACGGAATGGTAATTGTACCTACAGGAATTATGGGAACAGCTACGCTAGATAAATCAGTTCCTCAAGGAAATACTCCTTTTGGAGCAACTTCTTTAGCTGGTTCTGTTGGTACACGACCATCTGCCAGCGAATTGAATTTGGCGAAAGAACAAGGAAAAGCCTTGGCAAGAGTGGCTTCAGGATTAAAAAATACAGAAAGTGCAAAAGAGGTAAAAACAACTTCGGTAGAAAGTAAAGGGAATATCGATGTCAATAAAACATTAAAAGATAATAATATTGTGCTTCCAGAAGCTCCTAAACCAGTTGGAAACTATGTGCCTTATACAATTTCGAATAATAAAGTATACATTAATCAGGTAGCGTTAAAAGATGGTAAAATATTAAATCCGGGTAAAGTTGGTGCAACGGTTACAGAGGAGCAAGCTAAAGAAGCAACGTATCAAACAATGCTTAACGTTATTGCAGTTTTAAAAGAAGCTTGTGGTGGCGATTTGAACAAAGTAAAGCAATGTGTTCAGTTAACAGGATATTTTAATACAACCCCAGATTATACGCAACACGCAGGGATTATGAACTCAGCTTCTAATTTAACTGCATTGGTTTTTGGAGAAAAAGGAAAACATGCAAGAGCTACAATTGGAGCGGCTTCGTTACCAATAAACTCGGTTGTAGAAATTCAAGCTATTTTTGAAATAGAATAAAGTATCTTTTAAATAAAAAAAATAAAAAACCCGAATACATATTTAAAGTATTCGGGTTTTGTTTTTATGTTAATCGAACGAATTCGTTGGGTTTATGATTTTGGTAATGCTGCACCAACAGCAATATCGCAACGGTGTCCTTCTTGTCCGTGTGGCGGATTCATTCCAGGAGCAGTAACAGCATAATTAGTTGAACCTGCTGGAGGAGGAGGTACAGTTACTTGCTGACTAACGGTGCCCGATGCAGGTTGTGCAGTAGTAGTTTGTGTTGTAGTTGTTTTTGCAGCTGCAGAATTTAATGGTGCTCCAACAGCAATATCACAACGATGTCCTGCTTGTCCGTGAGGAGGATTCATTCCTTTAGGAGTTTTAGTAGTTGTTGGCTGTGGCGTAGTATTTGTAACTACGGCAGTTGTAGGTGCGGCTTGCGTTTGTGTTGTAACTTGTTGTGCAGGCTGAGAAGAAGGCGAATTTAAAGGCGCTCCAACTGCAACATCACAACGGTGACCTGGTTGCCCGTGTGCTGGATTAACTCCTCCTGTAGCGCCCATTACTGTATTTGGGTTTGCAGCAGGTGCAGGGGTTTGAACTGTCGAATTTGCTTTGGTAGTATCTTGTGCTAATCCTAATTTTACCAATTCTGAGGCTGGTGTACTTTCCTGAGGTTCTAATTCTTTTTTGCAAGAAATAAAAAGGATTGAGGAAATAACTAACGAACTTATAAGGATTTTCGGATTCATGGTTGCATAATTTTAAAGTTCTCAAATATACTCGTTTTTGATTGATTTTTGTAGTCCATATTTGTTAAAACAGGTTTTTAGCTTGCCTTTTTACCGCAATGGGACGCGGATGATACGGATTTACAAAAGTAAAGGAGAAAATACCACGCCAGGTACACCAGCAACCGCATATCGTTTTGTAGGAGACAAACAATATGAGTTGTCAAACCATTTAGGAAATGTTTTATCTGTTATTTCAGATAGAAAATTGATAGGTGGAAATAATTTCATGCCAGACGTTCTTAGTTATTCTGATTATTACCCTTTTGGAATGCTTGTTCCTACAAGACATGGTAATACCAACGAGTACAGATATGGTTTTAATGGAAAAGAAAAAGATAGTGAAATCAAAGGTGAGGGATTACAATATGATTATGGCTTTAGAGTTTATGACCCAAGAATTGGGAAATTCTTATCACAAGACCCATTATTTAAGTCTTTCCCATGGTATACACCTTATCAATTTGCTGGAAATAAACCAATCGTAGCGATTGATTTGGATGGTTTAGAAGAAAGAATAGTTATTATGCATACAACAGTTGCAGGAAAAATCAGAAGAGAAGTTTTAGATTCTAAAACTTTGTTAAAGTCAACTGATTACGTTGGGGTTAAGCACTCAGCATTATATGAGCCAATAACTATTAAAGAATTTATGCAATACAAAAAACAATTTTGGGATGCATTTTCAAATTCACCAGAATTATTTTCGTCAGGATATAAATCATACACAATAGGAGGAATGAATGGTGAAAAGTATAAAAATAGTGGATTTATTGGTTTAAATAAAGGTACGTTTACCATTGGTTCTAGTGAGTTTGGTAGTACCATTTCCTACGACCCAACTCCTATTGACAGGTCAATTCCTAGTTTTTTACAAGTGCTTAAGGAAGCACACAAAAGCGCAAGAATGGCTGCGGGTATGAATACAGCAAAAAATTATGTTGCAGGAGTTAGTTTGGTAGTGGCAGGACCTACACTACTTGCTGGTGAGGCAGGTATACTTGGTTATGCAGGAGCCGCTTCAGATGTAGACCAACTTACGGGTATTTCTAGTAAGTTAACGGAAGGAAATGAAAATGCTCAAAAAGCAGTTTTGTATGCAAAGTTTTTCATTGATGCCGCTAATATGTTTAGCAACGTAGGAAACATATATAATTTCAAAACTATAAAAGAATTGCAATCAACAACAGTTTTGCCAGATACAATGATTAATGCTGCTACATCAGCAGGAGATGCACAAAGTGCAAGTGAACTTAATCAAGAAAAAAATGAACAATAATAATAATAATAATAATAATAATAATTGTTTGTTAGTTCGAAAAGTATCATGGATAAAAACATTATTTCCACTTTTAGCTGGGATATCAATTTATAGTATTTGTTGTGTTTTGTCTTGGGATGATTTTAATATTACAGTCTTTCTGTGGGTTCAGTCTATGGCTATTTTGTTGATTTTTTTTTCTAGATATAATGCAGTAAGACTTTATTTGTACGAGGATTATATGATTGTTAAATTTTATCTTTTAAAAAAAGAAATGAAAGTAAATTATAATCAGGTGAAAGAAGCTCTAATAAGTTCTAATAGATATGACGGAACGACTATTAGATTTAGAGTAACCGTTGGCGATAAAAAATATACTTTCCGAATTGATAAATTCGATACTGAATTCACTAATTTTCTTAAGGCAAAAGTTAATTATAGGATTTCTAATAATTAGTAAGCCTAAATGATTTAGTAAGAGCATCGATTAAAACAACAAAACCTAATACTAGATATGATTCTGGTATTAGGTTTTGGCGTATGGTAGAAGTTAAGAAAGTAAAGCAGTTTTTATAAGGTCTTTGAAAAGAGTATAAGGTGTTATCCTTTTGGTATGCAAGTTCCAACCAGACATGGCAATACCAACGAATATCGATATGGGTTTGGTTCTCATGAAAAAGACGATGAAATCATGGGAATTGGAAATAGTTATGATTTTGGTGGTTATAGCTTGAATGTAAGAATAGGCATGAGAAATCAACAAGACCCCATAAAAAATGCTTCGATTTCTCCGTATGCTGTGTTTAATGATAATCCAATTTATTATACTGACCCTACTGGGCTTGCTCCTGATTGGCATCGAGATTCTTCGGGTACTTTAGTTGCTGATAAAGGAGATACAGCCGAAACATTGGCGAAATTTAAAGGAACTTCATTGCAGGAAGCTAGAGCAGAATTCAATAAAAATCATTACCGTTACGAAAGTCAAATGGCTGGAGGGGAATCTTTTTATAAATCAGAAAGACATGTTTCTTCTGGAGAATATGGTCCAGACAAAGACCCTGTACATGCAGTTATGGCAGCTGGTGTAGTTACTTTACCAGTATTGGCAGCATCAGGTAGTTTAGCGGCTGGAGGAGCTTATTTGTGGTCAGAAGGAGCAGCGGGATATGCATATTTGGCATCAGAAGGAGCAGCGGCATGGTCTCAAGTAACTTGGGGTTCTGCTGTAACATATGCTGTAACAAATGCAACATTACAGTATTATTCTAATGGAAGAAATGCAGGAAAAATAAACATGGTTTCATCGTTAAGTTCAATAGTTCCAGGAATTGGTCCTGCAATTTTTGGAGAAACATTTACTAGGACACCTAATAATATTATGGAAGGAGATGGACCTACAATGCCAGAATCATTTAATAAATGGGCTGTTCAGGCTGGTTCGGCAGTATTAAGCAATCGTTTCGGAAAAGCAGCAGATAGTCATCTTTCTGGTTCAGCTTTTGGAGAGGCGATGGTTAGAGAATATTTTAAAAGCATAATAGGAATAGGGGCTAATTCTGTTCCAGAGGTAATAAAAGAATAGTTATGAAAGGTAATACAAAAGGTTTATTGATTGTTGGTTTTGTATTCATTCTTATGATATTCGGATATATGAGAAGTTATTGGGCTGAAAAAGAATTAAAAAAAGATGGTAAAATAACAATTGCGAGAATTGATTCTATTTTTGTACCTCCTAAATGGTCTTCAACTATATATTTATCTTACTATATAGATAATAAGAAATGTACCTCTTCTAAAGAGGATGTAAATTATAAGAGTTCTAAGAAAGATATAGGGAAATTTTATGAGTTTAAGTATTTACCAAATTCGCCTAGAATTGTTAGACTAAATTTTTCAAAACAAATCACTGATACAACGGCTATTTTAAAAGCGGGATTTTCAAGAGAGGAAATAGAAACTGGTAATTTTACTATAGATGAACCTAAAAACTAAACCTTAAATAGCATCGATAATAAAAAAACCTAATACTAGATATGATTCTGGTATTAGGTTTTTTTATTATCGATTCTAATGTCGTTAAACGTTCTTGATTAATTTTTACATAAGGAAAATTTGTAAAAAACGTTTTGTGTTGTTTTTATAATTTTAATTAAATATCTTAATTTCTTTACTTGATTAGCTTTGGAGAGAATTTTAGATTTTTTTTTTTGAAAGTTTATTAACATTTGTTAATCTGCTTTTTAGTTCATTTTTGGGAAAATGAACTAAATTCAAGAAGAGGCTATTCCAAAAGAATAGCCTCTATTTTTATATAGATCTTTATTTTTTGATAATCTCGAAAAAGTAGAGTAGTAAGATTATAGCAATATTACCATGAGATTCTGCTATAGTCAATAAAAAAAGCTAACTGCAATTACGAAACGGGTTTCATTTATTGAATAAAAAAAATCCGCTTTTAGCGGATTTTAAATTATATTACAATAATTATTTAATACGTGACATTAAAGGTTCCTTCACTCGCTTCATGTGTTGTAGTTACAAAAAATGATTTAAAAGAAGCAGTAAATTTTCCGCTAATTTTCTTCTTGGCAGTATCATGACTTAAAATAGTAATGGTTCCATTCCCAAAAAAGCCTCCATTATTAGTGCTATCTTTTGTGTAATTAATATAATTATAATCAGACGTTTTGTAATTGCCGGCTTTAATAGTACTTGGGAAACTTATCGAAATGTTTTCCCCGACACCATTTTCCCCGTTAATAAATATTTTTCCTAAAGACGATTTTGCAATCACATTTGTTACATCAAAGGTGGCTCCATCTAATTTGGCAGTTAAAGTGTTATTGTTTGCAATTGGGGGTGCATTATCCTTAAAACTAATGTCATTAAAAGAACCTTTGGTAATGACTTTGGTTTCTGTTTTATTATTAGAAGTATATCTTAAACCTGTAAATTGAAAAGTTCCAGATATTTTTTTCGTTTTTTGATCAATAGCGGTGATAGTAATATTTGCTGTGTCCTTATAATCTGAAACACCAAACTCTTCTAATGCATCTTCTGGAGATTTCGCTATAAAACTGCTATACTCATTGGATGAAGGAATATAGGCGAATGCTAACATTGGAATTGAAGTGCTTGCATTTTTCCAAGTATAGGTTCCTACTTTATTTGATGGTATAGTCAATTGAACAAAATCTCCATTTGGAGACCTTAGTCCTGTAATAGAAACAAAATTATCATTTACAATTGCTTGTACAGCAGTAGAAACAAAAGTTTTTCCATCAATCTCAAATTGTAATTTTCCTGATTCGGCAGTTGGATCAGTCACATCGATTCCGTCATCAAACGATTTATCACTGCTACAGGAAGTAATTGATAATCCTAGCGCAATTGCTAATAAAAGACTAGTACTTAGTTTTTTCATTTTAATTATTTTTTTATTGTTTTATAACAACAAATGTACTTTTCAAATGGACCATTGCGGAGCAGAATATATTATATGAGTAGTAATAAAAGTTTTTATTTTACCGGGAGATTTGGAGCGATGTATCAAACTTTCAGTTTTAGTTTTTTATAATAAATCAGGATAAAAGAGTATTATATTTTCTGTGAATAAGAGAGAAAAAATTATTTATTTATAATTTTACTTAAATCGAACATTGGAGCATACATTGATACCATAATCACTCCGACAATAACACCAATAACTATAATAATCAGTGGTTCCAAAACAACACCTATCATTTTAGTCTGGTGGTTTATCTCTTCATTATATTGCTCGGTTAAGCGCTCAAACATTGTTTCCAACTGATTAACTTGCTCAGCCACTTCGACCATAGAAATCATTTTATTTTCGAAAACAGGGTGCTTCTTTAAAGTTTCATTCAAAGATCCGCCTCTTGTAATATCTTCCTTTATTTGTACAATAGCAATTTCTATGGGATAAAAGCCAATCATTTTTGCTGTCAAAGTCAATGAATTGATTAGTGTAGTCCTCGAGGTGATTAGCAAATTCATAGCTTGGCAAAAACGGGATAAGTAAATTTTGCGAATCAAGTTTCCAAAATAGGGAATCTTTAAAAGTATATGAGTAGTAAATGATCTATAGCTATTCTTATTTTTTAATAGCATATGAATTAGTACCATACTGACCAATACGCCAATTATAAATGAAAAAATAATTCCAGAATGATTGGATATTTTTATAATAATTTGAGTACTTTGAGGGAGTTCACTACCAAATTGCTTAAAAACAGAACTAAACATAGGAACTACTTTATTGAGCATAAAATAGAGAACCAGAAACGTAACCAACATAACGATAGTAGGGTAAGTCATTACTGATATTATTTGTCTTTTCATCTGGATCTTTCGGTTAAAATATTTTTGTAGTTCTACCAGGACTTCTTCTAGTTTTCTAGTTTCTTCACCTATCTGGATGCTATAATATTCGTAGGGTGAAAATTGATTACTTTCCCGCATTGATTCATAAATGCTTTTTCCTTCTATTACATTTTCTTTTATTTCAAGAATGATTTCTTTTTCGAATTTATTACTCGATTGGTTGCATACAATTTCCAATGCTTTTTTAAAATCTACACCAGATTTTAATAGCATACCTAATTCTCTATAAAAAATCTCCTTTTTTTTATCCGATAGTTTTTTTGAAAAACCAAAAGAAGGTGATTCTATCTTAAAATTTTCCTTCTTGTTTTTTGTGACTTTGTATGTACTTAAATCGAAACTCATTATTTTTTTATTGTTTGTAATAATTCATTTGAATATACCCTTTTGTAAAATCTTAAATCCAATGGTTTTTCATTGGATTTTATTTTTAATCTTAATTTCTGAAAAACAAATTCTCCCGAATTGCTTTGTACTGTATCCATGATTATGCTATTTAGCTTAATCTGGAACGTATCTATAAATGTTTTACTATTTCTTAAAATATAATCATCGGAAAATCGATAGCTAACTTTTTCTCCCGTATACCCTTTAAAATAAATTTCGCGCTCAATAATTATCATTTTCTCTTTTTCAAAAATATCTTTATTCAAGCTATACGTCAATCGGTTCAAATCATTGATTATTTCATTTTGATTTTTAAAATCTAACATCCGTCCTGTAATAATAGAGAAAATAACAAACAGTGCTCCTATAATGATGGCTGCTATTGCCATACCTACAATAGTTTCGATAATAGAAAAAGCAGGGACAGATCTTGGGCTATTACGGATTATTTTGTACATAGAAACTTTTTTCAAACTTAAGTTGCATACTATCTTTGTATTGTATCGAAATCTTTTTTAGATTGTCGTTTATGACTTCTTCTTCTATCAAGAGATTTTCGTTTGCTATCGAATCATTTTGGATTTGTTTCAAAAAGAAGATTTCATTTACTTTGTTTTGGTTACTGTAAAACATTGTTGAGGTTTTGGTTGTGAAAACTGAAGTAAAAATTAATACTGCAAAATATAAACAGATTGAAATAATCGTCAAAGCAATAACTGATTCTAATATAGAATTGGCGGGTAGCTTATAATACTTTTTTAATGATTCCATAAGTTGTTTTCGGGGTATTAAACAAGGGGATTGAAATAAAGTAATTAGGACGTTTAGTAGTATTTATCTCTACATCACTAATCATATTGTCATAAGTCGAAGAGTTTGTTTTAAAAAAAAAGCGATTGGTATAAACTGAACCATACACATTGCTTTTGAGCATTAATTTTCCGGTGCAGTACAAATCGCCAAATAACAATCCCTCTTGATCTATTTCTATACTGTTCTTATCATTCATCTCAAGAGAATTACCAAATAAAACAATTGCTCCAGCTATTAGGCACTCTTTCTTTATTTTTATCTTAGACTCATTCTCGCTATCATTATAAACACAGATTACTGATGGATAATTTAAGACTACTTTTTCTTCGAGTTCAATTCCTTTTGTTGCAAAAGCTTGCACTGTACCTGTAAAACCTGCTTCGAAAGTTATTTTGGGCGCAATTAAAATTACATCTTCTAATATGGCATTTTTTTTAACCCGAATAGAATCTTCTGATCGTAGAATAAAATTGCCTTTAAGAATAATATTTGCCAATGTTGCATTAACCTGTATTTCTTTTGTTGCATTAAAAAAAGAATTAAAATACAAGGAATCCAGAGGTTTATCAATATCATTTAATTTTGTTTTTTCGAATTTTGTCCCTTCAAATATTTTTTTAAAATCCGAATTTATAATTGGTAATTGCGGCTCAGAAATAGTATTTTTTCCTTCAGCAAGAAGTTGGTTCTTGCTATTGTTTATGTACGATGTTTCAATAAAGGTACTTGGCAGTTGACAGTTACCGACAAGTTTTATTTTGCCCGAATAGGTGAGCGATTTTGATAAATTGCTTAGATAAATTGCCGTTTTATCAGTACCACTTGCTCCAACAAAATAAACTGAAGCTACAGTATCTTTTGCTATATATGAATTAGCAAGAACTATTGAAAAAAGCCCATAAGGTTTTGTCTCATAACTGCCTTCGATACTTGAATTTTGTTCTTTTTCTACTTCTGTGGGAACCATTTTATTACCTAAAGCAAAATTTACAACAGATTGGTTTTGAATGTACAGTTCCTCTTGTAAATTATAATACAAATTGAGCTGATTGTATAAATTAGAAAAATACAACAATGCGCCACAAATTATAGAAACAATTAAGCAGATATAAAGGGCGTATAATAAACTATGGGCTTTAATCATCTGTTTATTGCTTTGGTTTCTTGGCAAATATTTTTTTGAAAAAAGTGAGTAATTTAGAATCCTCTTTTGGTTTATTTGAGTTAGCTTGATCTTCTTTTTGGGCAATTTTCTCTTTTTCTTTCTGTTCTTTTTTAGCGTTTTGTTTTTCCTTGGCTATAGCTTTATAAGTTGCTAACTTGCTAAGGTCATTACTATATGCTGCCTTTTTTAATTCTTTTTGAGATTCTTTATTTTGGTTGTATTCTTCTTTACGTTTAAAATTTTCTGATTTGGTTAGTTTTTCTTGTTTTACAACAACAATTCCTTTCTTATAAATCAGCGTATCTTTCTTTTCAAAATCAATCCATTTTTTTGATTTGAGATTGGAGCTGTAATTTCCGCTTTCTACCAAATTTCCAGTTTCGTTATAACGGAAATATTTTCCTGATAGCAAACCATTACTCCAGCTTTGTGTAGTTGCCAAAACACCATTAGAATACCAAGTTTTCCAAATACCAACCCGAAGACCGTTCTTGAACTTGCCTTGCTCTGCTAATTGATTATTATGAAACATTTTTATAAATCTATCGTTTAGCATATCACCGGCAATACCGCCTTGGGCTCCATGAATTTGTCCGCCCTTAAACCAATAATAGGTTTTATTTTTTTTGGGTTTTATTTTTTTATCAACAGTATAAAACTCATACCTAAAATCTTTATTCGAGATTCTTTTTAAGGTATATGGATCTGAAAAAGAAACCAATGCAAAGGCGATAAATAGGAGGAGAATAAGAAGGGATGGAGTTGTTTTCAATGTGACGTTTTTAAATATTTTATAGAATAAATTATAAGCCTATTTTAAGCGGATTATTTTGGTTTCTGAATTAAAAATAACTTGAATAGAATCTTTGTATTTCTTTTTAACCATCAAGCCATTCATAGGACTATTGAGTTTTAATCTACATAGCTTTGAATCTATTTTTAGCAGAACCAGTTCTTCATTTCTTCCCTTGGATTCAATATATCCGTAATAAGTAAGATCTGGCCAGGTAATATTTGGTTTAGGTTTTGGAACTATTGAGGCTCTATTTTTTTTTGTAGTCGGGAAACCTAAATTTTGCTTTTCATCAACAGTAGTACCACTCAGTAATTGTTTGTTAAGAAACGGGTCATGCTTTATTTTATCTAATTCAAAAGTGTCTTTGTTTACTTGATGAAAAACAAAATCGTTATTTGAGTTTTGCCTTTTAAGCACTGTTTCGTTAAAAAAAAAGGATCCATTAATGCTTTTATATATCACAGTTCCCCATAGTACTAAAACTATGAGAATAAGAATTATATTTATTTTCTTCTTTACCATATTTTAATTTAGAGAAAACTTGAAACTAGTGCTATTAATTCCAATATTTCCTGCGGTATCTATCGCTTTCACTCTCCAATAATATTGTGCGTTATTCGAAAAAGTTTCTTGAAATGTTGTTGATGAGCTATTTTTAGTTTCAATAATTGTTGTAAAATCGGCATCATTTGAAAATTCTATTACATAAGAAATAGGCGATTTTTCATTACCTGTGTCGGCAGCAATACTCCAAGAAAAATTAATCGTTGAGCTAGCCGTTAGGCTTGCGTTATCTTTAGGTTCAATATTTTTAGGTTGATTAGGAGGAGTCGTATCGATACTAAATTTTCGAGTCGAATATTGTTTCGTTTCAGTATCTAAATTTTGAGCTTTTACTCTCCATTGGTAATTTCCATCCACTAAATTAGGTACATCAATAGTTATAGATGTTTCTGTTAAATCATCTTTGCTATAGATTACCTGATTGGTTACTGTATTTAATAGTTTAATAGAATAACTTGTAGCATTGTCCAGCGATTCCCAACTTAAAGGAACATTAACAAAATTTATAAATTTATTATTCTCAGGACTTAGCAAAATCACTTGTTGATTGGTTAAATCATCAGGTATTATTGTTGAAAAAGGAGATGGGAAAGAATAGATTGACTCATACGCAAAATTTTCGGCTCTTACTCTCCAAATATAATTTCCAGATTTTAAAGGCAATGTGATATTTGTTCTGGTTGTTAATGAATCGAGCAATAATATTTGATTGGACTCGAATATTTGAATACGGTATGTATCTGCTCCTTTTATATTGTTCCATACAAAATTCACAACATTACTTTCTATTATAGTTTCACTTGCGGGAGAATTAATTTGGATTGTATCATCACTAATGTCTTTTTCAAGAATATCGTCGCATGAATACATTAGAATCACTAAGAGTAGTAGTATTGTTTTATTTATTGTTTTCATAATTTTGAAATGTCATTTTTAAATGTAGGACTTCAGTTTTGTTATTATTTTTTATGGTGTAAAATTTCATGCTAATTATTCTTGAAAGCGTATACTTTTTTTCAAAATCGTAAGCTAATTTCAGGAGTTGATTACTATTTCCTGTTACATCTAATTGATTGGTGATAACACGATAATCATCTTCTGGAAAATCATGAATAGGCTGTAAATCACTAATAGAGATTTCGGGCGAATTTTTTGCCGCAAAACTCACGATACCTTGTTGTACCATTTCTTTGGTGATTCCATCTTTGCCAATTATTTGATCCAAATAAGCAACATCTTTGGTCAAACCATCCGTGCTCATTGCTTTTTTATTGATATCGGCTGCTTTTTTTGATAGTGCCTTGTATTCTGTAATTACTTCAAATAAAGGATGAAATGATCTTTTGTAAGCTGTAATTGATATTATTAAAAAAAGAAATAGCAAGGCGTAAACTTTTTGTTTGTACGAATATTTTTCAAACATTTTTTAGCGTAATTTTTATTTCGAATATGGACTTATTTTTTTTGTCTTTTTTTAAACTTATAATTTCAAAACGTTGCAACCAATTCATTTTCTTCAACCCTTCTAGCCAATTATTAAATGTGACTTCCTCAAAAGTCTCCCCTTTAATTAAGATAGTCCTATTTTCAAATAATACTTTTTTATCTTCTTTGTACCCTTCTTTTATCGGAATGATATTTAATTCATTTAAGGAGATAGCAATGGGTATTGTTTTAATGATTTGATATGCATAAAAGGAAAGAAATTTAGAAGACAGCACTCCAGATTCTTTCAGAACTTTCAATTTTTTTTCTTTCTGTTTTTCTAAATCTAATATCAATTGATAGGACTGATCGGAATATACAGTTTGCAGGTTGAGTTCTGCATTTCTAGCTCCATAGTACCGAATCAAGGAATAACTCATTAATAGAGTGCTTAGAAATCCCACAAGTATTGTTATTCCAAAAAAATGAAATGCTTTTTTATAAATTAATCCTTCACTTTTTAAAGAAATGTCGATAGTTTTTGAAACTTCATCTGGCTTAACAAAATAATGTATGACAACTCCATATAACGGCAAAAAATCACTCAAAAGATTTTCGTTTCCAATTTTATATGATTTGCTTTTTAATATTTCATTTTGTTTAGTAAAACCTATTAGCCTTTCTTTTTGGAACTTTAAACATAAATCTGCCGAAATTAATTGTTCGTTTTCTACTACATTATATAACAGTGCGCCCAAAAAAGAACCTACATAAACATCCAAAACTTGAAATCCATTTTCTCGAAATTTGATAAGAGTTTCATCAACGATGTTTTTTCTGCAAAAACTTATAAAATTCGACTTTAGTCCCTTTAAATCAGTGTAGCATATTGCGTTAAAATCGATGTTTTTTTGCCAATTTATATCAGCTTCATTATCAAAATCAATTTCTTTATTTAAAACTCCTTTTCCATCAATGACGATTAAAAGAGGTTTCCTTTTATCTGTTTTTGTTGTTAATTCTTCAAAAGATTCAAATGTGTTTGTAGCAAGAATGGTAATCTTGTTTGCCTTTTTTTTAATGGAAAGCAAATTATAGATTTCACAATCGTCTTTTTTAATTACGCCAACAACATTTATATCGTTTAGCTTTATAAGTTTAGATAGTATCGCTAGCATTAATATATAACTGTAGGTTTAATAAAAATATGAAGTTTAGAGTCGTTTTTACCTTTCTTTCTGCTACTGAAAAACCATTTTAGGATTGGAACTCTTGACAATAAGGGAGTACCCGAACCAGAGTTTTCTTTTTTTAATTCATCTAAACCGCCTAATAAAATCATCTCACCGTTTTTGACCCTTACCAGTGATTCAAATTTTTGAGTGGCTTTTCCAGGAGGAGCATCTTCACCGGCTCTTGCCAGGAAAGAACTCTTTTCGACAGCAATGGTTAGCGTTACATTTTCATCAGTAGAGACATAAGGTTTTATGGCTACACTTAGATTTGCATCTGTTGATTTCCATGTTCCTGAGTTTAAAATGTCATTACCAATGCTATTGTTTATTAATCGATTGCTTTGTTCAAAGTAATAACTTGTTTCTCCAATAGACAGTTTTGCTTCATGTCCGCTTATGGTAGCTATTTTAGGGGTTGACTCTATTTTTAAAACAGAATTATTTTCTAATAGTTTTAGATTCAAATAAAAAGATTCGGTTACTTTTCCGATTTTAAATAGCCCAAAGCCATTAAAAGCGTTTATCAAACTGTTTACAGAAGATCCATTTAAAGTTACATCAGAACTGGGAAATAACACGCCACTTGTTTTGGTGGCGTTTATTTTGTCTAAACCTGCTTTTATTCCAGTTTGGATATCATATGATTTATTATACTGTACAATAATTACTTCAATTTGAACCATTGGCACTACTTTGTCAATTTGCTTGATATATACTTTTAATTCCTCTAGAATAGATCTTGAACCTGAAACAATTAACCCATTTAATTCAACAAATTCTTTTATTTCTAATTTCTCTGAGAATACTTTTGGGAGTGTATTGATTACCGACTCAATTGATCGATTTTCTAACTGAATCATCTCGGTAATCCTTAATCCTTCTGTGGCTTCTTCTCCAATTAAGTAAAAATGACCTTGCTTTTTATACGTATATTTTTTCCCTCTAAATATATGTTCCAGTAATTCATCAAATGTGATATTTGTGGCAGATAGTGTTGTTTTCTCATTTTCGGGTTTATTGTATAAAAAATAATTTATATGCAATTTTTCTGCAGCCTCAGTTAATAAATCTGATGCATCTGCGATATAGGCATTTATCTCTAGAAAGCCTTTTTTATTTATATTCACATCGTAGTAACCAGGAACGCCACTACTAACTCTCGCTTGTTTTGATTTTTGGCTACTATTTGTAATAGCATTCGCTGTAGGGGAAGTATTCTTTTCTAGATAATAAAATCCATTATCATCCTTAGTGACTAATAGATCATTTGATTTTGACATCATTTCTATGACCTGATCAAATGGGCGATTTAAAATATAAGAAGAAATTTTCAGGGTTTTTACATCTTGTGCTACTATTAAATTTTTGCCCGATTTATCGATAATTGCTTTTGCAATTGCAGGCAATGAGTCATTTTCTAGTTTTACAGATAAAAAATCATTCTGAGCATTATAAGTTACGTCTATAATCTTGGGTGTTTTTTTTTCGGGAATTACTACAGTTTTTCTTTTTTTGAAAACAATAATATTATTCATAAAAGTAACCTCCAAGTCATATTTCTGAGCAATATGAATAAAGACATCTTTTACCGTTACATCAAAGAAATTGTGAGCTATAGGTTGATTAAGTTCCACATCCACATCTACATTCAATTGATGCTCTTCGGCTATAGAAGAAATAAAATTATGCAATGTTAATCCAGAAACATCAATTTTAATAACTTGGTTTAATCCTTTTTTTTGCAAGGATAATTCATCAAATTTCCTATTTAATTCGCTTATGTCTTGTTGTGCTGCTATACTTGTTGTAAAAAATAACGCAGTTAGTATGTAAATAACCTGTTTGAGCATTTATATGTTTATTAAAATTGAATATATTTCTTCCAGAGAAGTTTCTCCCATTGCTAAAATCTTAAATGCTTTATCAGAAAGTGATTTGTAATTTTTATCCTTACTAAATAATTCTGTAATGGTATTATTTTTAATTGCCTCAATGATGTTATTATCAATGTTCAGAATCTCGTAAATAGCTTTTCTTCCTTTATAACCAGTATGGAAACAACTATTACAGCCCACTGGTTTGTAATAAGATAAAATGTCATAAGGGAATTTAAAATTCAATGGAAAATCTTTAGGGTTGCAACTGGCTTCTTTTTTGCAATTATCGCAAAGCTTCCTTACGAGTCGTTGTGCGACAGAAAGATTTAGGGTCTCGGCAATTAGATAGGAGGGAACCCCCATGTCGATTAGTCTGGAAATTGTTCCTATTGCCGAATTAGTATGGATAGTTGATAAAACCAAATGGCCTGTTAATGATGCTCGAATTGCCATAATAGCTGTTTCGGAATCACGGATTTCTCCTAGCATGATTACATCGGGGTCCTGACGTAAAAATGATTTTAATGCTGAAGAAAAGGTTAGTCCAATATCTTCTTTTAGTTGTACTTGATTGATTCCTCTTAATGTATATTCAATAGGGTCTTCGACTGTCACAATGTTTCTTCGAGTTTCATTAAGTAACTTTAATGTAGCATATAGCGTTGTTGTTTTTCCCGAACCTGTTGGTCCGCTTATAAGGATAATTCCATTAGGCTTTTTTACCGCTTCAAGATAATTTTCTAATTCTTCTTTTTGCAGGCCCAATACATTTAAATCAATATCTGAGGCATCTTGACCTAAGAGGCGCATTACTATTTTTTCGCCAAATAATGTAGGTAAAATAGAAATCCTGATATCAAACGAATCATTGGTAATCCTTCCATCTTGAGGAAGTCTTTTCTCTGTTATATTTAATTTGGCTTGAATTTTAATTTTATTAACGAGCTCCAGGTAGTTATCACTTTCTATTTTATAGCGTTCAATTAATTGCCCATCTATTCTAAAACGAATGCGAGAGGAATCTTCATAAACTTCAAAATGAATATCACTACATTTTAATGACTTTGCTTCAATTAATAAATTCTCAAGAAAGTCTCCCTTATCTAGATTTAGAGACTTATTAGAATTTAAAGCTCTTTCTTTTCGATAATAAATAGATAATGCCTTTTCAATTTCTATTGAATCTATGGGATGTAAAACAATACTTTTTCCTAAAAAAAGTTCTAATTCTTCTTTGATATCCACTCCATTATTGGAATTATCAACATATAATTCCAATGTATTTTCAAATATATATTTAGGTACTATACGGTATTGATTGGCAAGATCATTAGTTACAACATACAGAATTTCGGGAAGGATTGTGATATCTTGTATTATCATAACAAAGAGATTTTTTGAAAGAATAAAAAATATTCTTTTAAAAGGACAAGACATAATAACAATGCCGAAAAACCAGCTAAAGGAACTGTTTCTTCTTTAATATACTTCCTTAAGGCAAGTTGTAAAATAATAGCAAACAACATAGAAAGAACAAAGAACAAAATATAATTTTCAACTAGAAATAATGGGGTAATGGCGATATAAAACAATAAATCCCCCAATCCAAAATAGTGATGAAATGGATTTAGAATTTTTTTAGATTTTATAGCCATGTATACTACTAAGACACTAAGTGTAGTAAAAAAGAAACAGGAGTTCAAAAGGATTATTTTCCATAAAGCATGACTCCTTAGAGGACTTTTAAAAAATGATACAGAGAAAATCACTACAGGTAAAATAAGGTGTATTTTTCGGCACTTCCAATCTTGCGCAAAAACAGCACTTAGAGCAAACAACAAAACTATCAAAGCCATTTTAATTTATTCTTTCGTTATTTCGATTAGTATTTTTTTGCTGTTTATTTCCCAGGTATTAAAACTACCATCGCCATCCAAGTCAGAAGTAGCTGTGGCCCTAGCTAAAAAAGAATCGTTCGAAGCTTCCAATATCTCTATTTTATAAACAGCTTGGCCACCTTCATCAACTGTTTTTTCAGGTTCAAAACCAATTTCTTCTAAACTGCTGGAATATTTTGAATGTCTATAGAAGTAACTTTTCTCAAGCCCATAAACCTGATTTAGCATTGCTTGGGCCTCAATCGCTTTTGCTTGACCTATTACAGAGGTCTGGTTTGGCAACACCATAAGCAATAGTATGCCAATTATACATAACACAATTAAAATCTCAGTTAAAGAGTAAGCTTTAACAGTTGATTTTTTAATTACTTGATAGTACTTCTTACTCTTATTTGACATTTACATCTTATTTATTTGATAGCTAATTATATTAAAAACCATTTTTTTTTATTTTTAATAAGTCGTCTTGATTAAATCATTAACGATTGCAATTATAGGGTACATACACTCAAGAGTAGGTTAAAATAAATTGATAAATCACGATAATAAGGTATTTATTTGATTCTAATTATTTTATTTGAAGCAGCATGAAAGATGGTATATAGCCTCTGAAAGGAGAAGTATAAATTCGGAGGAGAGAAATGACGGGTCTTTTTTTGCTTTAATTATTTTAACACCAAAAGTTTTGAATCATTTAAGTTTTTTTAGGGAAGCTTTAGACTTTTTTGTATAGCATTCTAATTGAGGGGGATCTCCAATTATTTTTTGCAGGGATCTACTGGGGTAATTTTAAAAATCCTAATCATGGGAAGTTTCTCAGCGTTTTTCTCTGATGAATTGATATTGCGTCGGTGTTTTCATTACCACCAATTTTATTTGAGTTACAGATTAAGTCAATTTGAGTGCAGTGGTAGATACGACCTTTAGGATTCATCTCTTTTTGTTCCTTCAAAACGTTAAGTAAAATGTTTTTGCTGGTAGGGAAAATAGATATTAAAGTAGAGTATGAGTATTTGAAGTTAATATAGAAATATCTTTTGCTACATGAAATACATTGTCAACTGCCACACATGATGACAACAGAAATCCTAAATTAAAAAAGTATTACTTCTGAATTTTTTCATACTCTTAAAATTAGTTAGAGAGTATTGACTTTTATGACAAAGAAGGGAGTTGTTCTATCTATAAGTTAGTTAATCTGATGCAAAAAACAATAGGTTGTGTATGTAATGTATTGTTTGTCTTTTTATTATGTTATTGCAAAAGTCTTAATTTGTTATTTTATGGTTTTATTTTGTTTATTTAGACTGTTTACTATGACTAATTTTGCAAATGTAAATTTTAGTTTGCGATTGTCTAAATAGTATTCGTAAACCCAAATTTATTTTTTATGATAGAAAATATATTTTATGAAGGGATTTTATTTATTAGTTCATTTTTTGCTAAGTTTTGTTGTGAATGCAAATGTATTAACAAATGCAAATGAATACAGAAGAGATACCATACCTACAAATGCTGAAATGGTAAGGATTGAGAATCAGATAGAAGAGGTGAGGGAAATAATAAAGACTAATGTGCATTATAATGCAAAAATTGCCTTTTTTGTTGATATGCAAATAAAATCTGGTAAGTTTCGATTTTTTGTGTACGATTTAATTAAAGGTGAGGTTATAGATAAGGGGCTTGTCGCACATGGATCTGGATCTGAAACTAACATTAAAGGAAATTTAAAATTTAGTAACGAACCCAATTCACGATCTACCTCTTTGGGAAGGTATTCTATTGGTAAATCTTATAAGGGAATGTTCGGGAAAGCATATAAATTATCGGGTTTAGATGCTACGAATAATAATGCTGAGAAGAGAGCAATAGTTTTACATTCTTATTCTGCAGTTCCTTCTCAAGAGCAGGATTACTATATATCAAATAGTCAAGGTTGTCCAATGATTAATGAAGATTTCTTTAAGAGATTAGAAAAAATCATTGATTCTTCAAAATCAAAAATAATTTTAAATATCTATTATTGAAATATTTAGAATACGATTAAAGATACTTCTTATAGTTTAGTCGCATAAAGAGAATGATAGATAATTTGGTGAATACAGGATAGTAGCGAAAGTTTGTGGTTGGTGGTCTGTTGCATTCTTTTGGCAAGTGTTCCATCATCAAGCTGACTTTTCCCTCTCTTGATATTTTCCGTACATGTGTCCAATTCTTTGTGGCATGAATAGTGTTGCAATATTTGATGCTTAGCTCTATAGTTATGAGCTTGAATCCTAAAGTGTACCATTGCCTTGGTTTTTTTGCATTTTTTTAAATATTAAAATCGGGTGTACTTGTATCCACTTTTAGGTATGAACTCTACCTAAAAACAAATTCGTTTTTCAGGTATTTTTTTTACTAAAACGATTATGGTTTTGAATTAAATCTCTTTTCATATAAATGAAAAAACTGTGTCATTCTTGATTTATTTAAAAAAGTTTTTATATGTACGTGTCTTTTTGTGTTGTTATTATGATTTGTAGTAGTAGTCCTCTTAAGTGGTATCACAATAATTTTGCGTAATATTTATAATTTTTTTGAAAGGATAAACTTTTATATATGCTATTTTGGTTTGTATGTTTAACAAAACATGTGCGTTAGTTCATTACATTTTAATAATGATAAAAGTGTGCTTCTATCGGATTGTTTTAATTTATAAAGAATAAAACTGTTATAGATTAAAATTGCACTTTAATAAAAGACATGAAAGTCTAACAGAATAGTCAAGAAATTTTTTTCTGTTTCAAAAGGAGTTTCAAAACTTCACAATTATTTTCAGAAAACTTTTTGTTAAACAAAAGGAGAAATATGATTTATTTTAATGCAATAAATTATTTGGCGATAAAACTTAATGGCTTGTAAGAGAATCAATTTTACTTTGTATAAAAGCAATTGAATCCTCTGATATTGGAGCTTTAAAATTATATTCTAGCCAGAACTAAAGAAAAATTAATAAAAAACGGAATACTTTATTATAAAAAAAAATAACTAAATAATGAGAATCCTTGTCAGTATCTTTATAATGTTTTTTATTTCCTGTGAAAAAAAGAACAATGAACTTAGTTTTAAGGGACATGAATATATTTCAATGGCAGAAATCAAGAAGAAATCCCCGCCTTTAAGACTTCTTGATTCATTGAAAAAAAAATATATGGATACTGTCGATAGGGAGGATATACCTGTTAAAATTTTATCCGCAAAATTGCTTAAAAACGAATATTCAAATTTTAGAGATATCCATCTTGTTTTTAAAAACATATCTAAAAAGGATGTTCAAGCAGTTAAAATTCAGTGGTTTAGTGTTAATAGTCTTGAGGAGCCATCAAATTTGAGATATTTTTTTGTCCGTGGTGAAAGTTGCGGACTCAGTGTTAAACTATTAAAACGAAGTATGGTATCAAAAGTCACATTTGAAGAATTTTCAAGTGACGCTAATCGTGTTATAAAAGCAAGGGCATATGAGGTAATCTTTTCTGACGGAACGGTATGGTCACTTAAAAATCAGGAATATCTAGATGCTTATTTAATTAAAAGTTATTGAAAATATTTTTTAATATTATTCTGTATGGGTAAAGAGGTTCCGATATTTTTGTTTTAATCCTAGTAATATAAAGCTTGCGTTTTGTCATTTATTCTTTTAGGTTTTTATAATTTAAAAATTTGGTTCTGTCGCATCTGGGAATAACTTTTATCTTTAGAATTTT
This sequence comes from Flavobacterium sp. AJR, assembly GCF_002156885.1. Lineage (NCBI taxonomy): Bacteria > Pseudomonadati > Bacteroidota > Flavobacteriia > Flavobacteriales > Flavobacteriaceae > Flavobacterium > Flavobacterium sp. AJR. Next base: position 74,101 of record NZ_NCWQ01000055.1, read on the forward strand.
AAAGCGATCAAAAAATGAATACTAGAGGTCATTGTTATCCAAAATACATTTAATCTTTATAATCTGTGGCTAGAAACTTTGCGACAGGAACACGGATGAAACTGATTCGCTAAGGCGAAAACACGGATAAAAAACTGATTTTCAATCTATATTTTTAAAAAATCCTTTTTTTATCCGCGTCTTTACTTTTGTAAATCCGTTTTATCTGCGTTCTTTTCGTAACTTTTTTAAGCAAAAAATTTGTAAAATCCTTTGCGGACTTTGCGTAAAACTTTGCGCTCTTTGCGTTTAATTTCTTGGCATGTAAATTCTTTTTTGCAAAATTCATTTCTCTTTTATTACTTTTGAATCTATGAAAGGATTTAAAATTGTTTTTTGGGTTATTTGGCGTGTTTGGTTTTATGTTTTAATGGCCATCCCGATATTGGTAATGTTTCCGTTTTTAGTACTATCGATTCTTACCGAAAGTGGCTATCCCTATTTCTTTAAAATGGCAAGAATTTGGGCAAAATTTATCCTTTTCGGAATGGGGTTTTACTACAAAGTAGAGAAGGAGCAAGCTTTAGATCCTAATAAAAGCTACATGATTGTGGCTAATCATACCTCGATGACTGACATTATGCTAACGTTGGCTATTATTAAAAACCCTTTCGTTTTTGTTGGAAAAAAAGAACTTTCGAAGATTCCATTGTTTGGATTTTTCTACAAAAGAACTTGTATTCTAGTTGATAGAAAATCGTCTAAAAGTAAAATGGATGTTTTTAACCGAGCTCAAAAGCGTTTGAGTCAAGGTTTGAGCATTTGTATTTTTCCTGAAGGTGGAGTTCCAGATGATGAATCGATTGTTTTGGACGAGTTTAAAGATGGCGCTTTTCGTTTAGCAGTTGAGCACCATATTCCGATTGTTCCGATTACTTATGCGGATAATAAAAAGCGATTTTCGTATACATTTTTTAGCGGAAGCCCAGGAAAAATGAGAGTAAAAATTCACTCGTTTATAGAAACAGCAAATCTGAATCCAGAAGACAGAAAAGACCTTCGTGATCAGGTAAGACAGCTGATTTATAAGCAATTGTTAGTGTTTCGCAAAGACAAAATCTTTCAGGAAGATATTGTTTTGCAAAAACAAGAGTCAAGCGTTAATTCTTAAAAAGTAAATTTTGCCTTATCGATGAATGATTTTTTTCGAAATAAAATTCATTACAATTCTTAATTTTCTTTTTGTTATCCAGTGATTTTGGAATAACGTTTCCAGTTTCTTCTTCATCTTTTATGTTTTAAAAATTCATAACAATGAGCCTTTTTAAGGCTTAAAAACTACTATTCTTTGTATAGATGTGATTTATAGAAAAAGGTTGCGTAAAAAGCACAAAAAAACCCGAATTATATTCGGGTTTTATATTTTAGGCGCTTGCCAATTCTTTGATATGTGCTTTAATCTTAACTTCTAGCTCTTCTGCCAATTCAGGATTGTCTTTAATTAGCGATTTTACTGCGTCACGACCTTGTCCTAATTTTGTTTCACCGTAGCTAAACCATGAACCTGCTTTTTTAACGATTTCAAATTCAACAGCTAAATCTAAAATTTCTCCTGTTTTAGAAACTCCTTCTCCGTACATAATGTCGAATTCGGCAGTTTTAAAAGGTGGAGCAACTTTGTTTTTAACGATTTTTACTTTGGTCCTGTTACCAATTACGTTATCACCGTCTTTAATTTGAGATGAACGACGAATATCGATACGTACAGAAGCATAGAATTTTAATGCATTACCACCCGTTGTAGTTTCTGGATTTCCGAACATTACACCAATTTTCTCTCTCAATTGGTTAATGAAGAATACAGTACAATTTGTTTTGCTAATTGTTCCTGTAAGTTTACGAAGTGCCTGAGACATTAAACGTGCATGAAGACCCATTTTAGAATCTCCCATTTCTCCTTCAATCTCACTTTTTGGTGTTAAAGCAGCAACAGAGTCAATTACCACAATATCAATTGCTCCAGAACGAATTAAGTTCTCTGCAATCTCTAGTGCTTGTTCTCCATTGTCTGGTTGAGAAATAATTAGGTTCTCGATATCGATTCCTAATTTTTCAGCATAGTTTCTATCAAAAGCATGCTCAGCATCAATAAATGCAGCAATTCCACCCGCTTTTTGAGCTTCGGCAATAGCATGTAATGTTAATGTCGTTTTACCAGAAGATTCTGGTCCGTATATTTCGATAATTCTTCCTTTTGGGTAACCGTTTACTCCTAAGGCTAAATCTACTCCTAATGATCCTGATGAAATTGTTTCTACTTCAACAATGGCTTTATCGCCCATTTTCATCACGGTTCCTTTTCCGTAAGTCTTATCAAGTTTATCAAGCGTAAGTTGTAGCGCTTTTAATTTGGCTTCTTTCTCTGAACTCATCTTTTCTTTTTCTTTCATCTAAATTGTTATAACTCTTTTATATAAAATCAATAAAGGATTAACTTCTTGATTTGATTTGTATTGGCATGTAATCGACGTAAAAATACTTCTTTTTTTTGAAGTTGCAACGGGATTTATTTTCTCTTTAAGAGATTGTTTTTTTATAAAAATAACGCTCTAAGTTCTGTTGCTTCTTCTGGTTTTATTTTTCCAGCCAATAGTAAACTTAGTTGTTTACGACGTAATGCAGCTTCATAACGTTGTTTTTCAAGGTCAGTTTCAGGGTCAATTGGTGGTACTTCTACCGGTCTTCCTGTGTCATCTACTGCTACAAATGTGTAAATGGCTTCGTTAGCTTTTGTACGAAATCCCGATTCGCGATCTTCAACCCAAACGTCGATAAATATCTCCATAGAACTTTTAAAAGATCTGGACACTTTTGCTTCAATTGTTACAACAGCACCCAGGGGAATTGCTCTGTTAAAAGCCACGTGATTTACAGAAGCTGTAACTACAATTCGGCGTGAATGTCTTCGGGCAGCAATACTTGCAGCACGATCCATTCTGGCCAATAATTCGCCACCAAATAGATTGTTTAAGGGATTTGTTTCGCTTGGTAAAACTAAATCGGTTAATATTGTTAAAGATTCTGAAGGATGTTTAGGTTTCATTTAATTGTTATGTTGTTGATTTTTAATATTTTAATAATTAAAACATTAAAATGTATTATTTGGCTCAAATGTAATCAATAATTAGATTTCTTAGAATGTTAGTCTTCTTAGATTTTTGATAAATTATTTAAAGCTTTAATCTATTCGTTCTCCTTTGATGTTCAAATAAAATGTTTCGCCGTTAAGTTCTACTTCTGTTCTTTCTCCGCAATAGCATGTCATAGAATCGTATTTAAAAGGAATTATAGTTTGTCCTTTTTTATTGATTAATCCCCATTTATTATTAATACTTGCAGAAGTATATTCGCCATCAAAAGCAAAGATTGAATCATATTTTAAAGGAATAATTTCTTTACCTGTTACATCGATGTATCCTACTTTTTCTTTAAGAATAACTTGTGCAATATTCCCTTCCAGAGCGAATATTTTATCATATTTAGGAGGAACTACTTCTTTACCTTTTGCATTCATTAACCCCCATTTGTTGTTTGTAACTATTATTGCAAAACCATTCGTAAAATCAAAGGCATCATCGTATTTTAGAGATACAACTTCTTTTCCTGTTTGGTCAACAAATCCAGTTTTGTTGTTTAAAGTTACTAATGAAAAACCACCTTCAGACCCATAAACTTTATCATATTTTATAGGAGTTATTTCTTTTCCGTTTGTATCAATTAAACCTTGTTTTTCATTAATAACCACAATTGCTAAACCATTATGATAGGCAAAAATCTGATCGTATTTTGGTGCTACAATTTGTTTTCCAGCTTCATTTACGGTACCATATTTAGAACCTTGTTTTACAGCAAAAAAGCCTTCTTCGGGAGCTAAAACTTCGTCGTATGTTGGAACTAGTATTTCTTTGGCGTTTAAATCGATAAATCCATATTTATTATTAAGAACTGTAATGAAATAACCCGAGTCTGGAGCAAATATTCTATCATATTTAGGCGCTAAAATTTCTTTTCCTGTATTGTTTACAATACCCGATTTATTGTTTTTAACTACAATAAAAAGTCCTTCTTTTGGAGCAAATATATCATCATATTTAGGCGCTAGTATTTCTTTTCCTGTTCCATCAATAAAGCCCTGTTTTTTATTTTTAACGACGATAAAGAAACCTTCTTCTGGCGCAAACATCTTATCATATTTTGGAGCCAGGATATAGTTTCCTTCTTCATCTATTAATCCCCATTTATCTGTAACAGGATCTGAATAAGCTTCTTGTGCAATAGTTTTTCCTTGAGTTATTAATGCTAATAATAATAAGAATATGGTTTTGTTTAATTTTAGATGTTTCATAAAATGAGATTTCAATTTTTAGAAGTACGTTCTCCTTTTGAGTTAATATAAAATGTTTTTCCGTTTAGTTTTACTTCTGCGATACCCTTATTAAACGGCGTTACTCCGTCATATTTTAATGGGATAACTTCTTTGCCAGTTTGGTCGATAAATCCCCATTTTTTGTTAAGAAGTACTAACGTAAGACCGTCACTTAACCAACCAATATTATCATATTTTATGGGAGTTATTTCTTTTCCGGTTTTATCGATTAGTCCGTATTTGTTGTTAATGATTACATTGGCTTGACCTTTATTAAAAAAGCCTGTATCATCGTATTTTAGAGATGTTATTTCTTTGCCATTTTGGTCGATGAATCCCCATTTGTTATCAAGGGAAACTGATGAAAATCCTTCTTCAAAGGGGGTTACCATGGTGTATTTTAGGGGTGTTATTTCGTTTCCTTTTTCGTCTATAAATCCCCATTTATAATCTAGTACTATTGGTGCGAAACCTTCATCAAATGAATAAATAGCATCATATTTTGGTGAACAAATAACAATTCCTTTTTCGTTTTTTAGTCCGTACTTATCTTGTATAGAATCTATAAATACTTCTTGGCCAAATGATTTTCCTTGAAATGAGAATATCAAAAAAAGATAAAAAATGTGTTTGCTCAATTTTAAATGATTCATAAATTTTAAATTTCAGGTATTTGTTTCTCGACTAGAAATTCTGATAATCATCTAGTTAGTTAGAAACAAATAGTTGTTCACCAGATGTTATATCAAGTAACATTTGGCTTAAAAAAATGGTTAAAACAGGGAAGTTTGTTTTATAAATCTATTGAACTATTTTTCTTAGTTTAACCAATAAACGCCAATAACAGCAGGAATGAAATAAATTGCAATTGTTCTTGCACCATCATAATCCTTTGCCAATCGTTGTCCAAAAAGTAACATTATTAGTGTAATACAAGAAAAAATTGCGCCGTAGAATCCAAATTCTCTTCCGCTGTTTAAGAATAATTGTATTGAACCAACGATACATAAAATTCCTGAAATTAATTCTAAAACCAAAATATTAAATAAGGCAAGTGGTACTTGGTTCTTAAGTTGTGTTTGGGAAAAATGTCCCTTTAGCCAACTTACATTATCTTTCCAATAAAATATTTTGTCGTAAGCAGATTGAATAAATGTAACAGCTAAAAATACTAAAATTAGTATGGAGGCAATATTGTTCATCTTTTTATTTTTTATGAATTAAACGTGTTAGTTTTATGGATAAATCGGTTAAAATAATTTTTGCATTTCCGTTACGCTCAATATGATACATCGCATCAGAAAGCTCTTTGAATATATCGTTTATGTTGTTTCCATTTACAAATGGAGCAAAATTCTCTAGTTTAAACTTCTCTACTTTTGGTTCCATATATACCAAACTCGGTGCTTGATAATTAAGCAAAAGTGCCTGACGAAACATCTCTATACAAAATTCTAAAAATTTCTTCTGGCTTTCTCTTCCTAATCCTGCAATTTGCTCGCTCCAAACTATTAAATCCTGAATAGCTGCTGCATTTCCTTTGGCTTTAAATGCGGCACGAACCCAAGTAACAAACCATTGTTCAAATGGATATTCATCATCATCATTTCTTAGTAAATGCAAGGCTTTGTTGAAATTTCCTTGTGCTTGATGTGCTATTTTTAATGCGGCATTGGTTTCTATATTTTGTTTAGCAACTAATGCATCGGCAATTATTTTTTCGCTTAATCCATTAAAATGAAGTACTTGACAACGTGATCGTATAGTCTGAATAATTGATTCTTCGTTTTCTGATATTAAAATAAACATCGTTTTATCAGATGGTTCTTCTAATAATTTCAAAAGCTTGTTGGATGCAGCGATATTCATTTTATCTGCCATCCATATAATCATGATTTTATAACCACCTTCATAAGATTTTAATGAAAGTGATTTTAAAACTTCCTGAGCATCTTCTACCCGAATTTCTCCTTGTTTGTTTTGTACGCCAAGAATTTTATACCAATCAAATAATCCACCATAAGGAGTTTCCTGAATGAAATTACGCCAATCCTGAATAAAATCTAAACTCTTGGGTTTAGTTTTTACATCTTCGGTTGTTACGGTTGGATATATAAAATGTAAGTCGGGATGGGATATAGACTGAAACTTTAAGTTACAGGAAGCATTCCCATTTTCATTATCTGATCCAGAATTGCCACACAATATATATTGTGCGTATGCGATAGCCGCGGGTAAAGTTCCGGAGCCCTCTGGACCTATAAATAATTGTGCATGAGGGATCCTACCCGAAGAAGCACTTTTTATTAAGTGGTTTTTAATGTAATCTTGTCCTAAAATTTCAGAAAATAGCATGAAGCAAAGATAGTAGAAAATGATTTAGTCAAAAATTTTCAGAAATAAAGTTTGATGTCAATCTTGGCTCGATAGTGTTCTTAAATTTAAAATCTAAAAAGACAGGAATGATCCATTTAATAGTTTTAAACATTGTTTTGGTATTTTTAGTTAATTTCTTTTTAAGGAAAATAAAAAATTAACAAAAAATCCCAGATTGGGTGTTTTATCAAATATATATTAACATTTTCTTGTTAATATCATTTTGGCTTAATTGAAAAAGGTAAGGTTTTTTTTAGTAATTAAAATATTAACATGTTGATAATTAGTCTACTAAAATAGCCTTATCTCCTACAAAACTGTTTTTTTTAAACTGTCAAAAAAAATCGACAAAGAAGCGTATTTTGTCGTTTAATAGCCTTTTTTTGTCCTATTTTGGCTCTTTTTGTTTAAAAAAAAGGATAATAAAAATTGCAAGTTAACTTTATTTATATATTTTTGTTTTTATAATTGAATTTTTAAAATCAGAATTTATGAAAGGGAAAATTATTTTTTTAAGCATCTTTTTAATGTTGTCAACTGAGGTGGTATCATCTCAAGCTAAAAATGCTCCCCAAAGCATTATTAGTACAACTGCACTGATTAGGAAATACCATGATCAGAAAGAATTAAAAGGTATGCAAAAAGGTGAATTGTTAGAATTATACATCGAGCGTATCAAAGTATTGGTAAAAACTTTACCTTATATTGCTTTGGCTACTAAACCAGGAGTTACGATGGCTGATCTAGGTATCCCGATGGATAGTGAAAACAAGAAAATCCAAGATGCTCAAGTAGCGTCGACTAATTCATTCCTAGATGTAACAGTAGAATTTCAGAGAAAAATGATGCCTTACTCTGATAAAGATAATTTAGTTGCAGCAATTTTGTTTTATGAAAATACACTTAAAACGTTGCACCTTTTCAATGAAAATAACGAATAATTTGAATCTATTTATGTCTTAAATCTCATTAATTAGAACGTATAATGAGATACAGGATATTTATACAACTCGTTTTCGGCGTTTTCTTTGATTTATCAGGAAAACTCCGAAATGAGTTTTTTTAATTTCATTAACTCAAATATCACTTTAGTGTTAATATTAAAACCTACTACCATGAAAAAATCATTACAAATTATTTGGATTGCCCTTTTTGCTGTGTGCAGCGTAAATGCACAACAAGAGAAAGGTATAATGGGTTATAGCAACTGGTTAAACAACTGGACAGAATTTAAACCCAACAAAGTTGATTATGGTGAAGCTAATCAGATTTTGGCTGGAAAAATATCAGTAAATACAAAATTATTAAAGAAGAATATTTACGTTCTTCAAGGTAATGTTTATGTAACAAACAATGCCGTACTTACAATAGAGCCAGGAACATTAATCATTGGTGATTATGATTCTAAAGGAACTCTTGTTATTACTAAAGGTTCTTCGATTATAGCTGATGGTTTAGAAACGGACCCAATCGTTTTTACTTCAAACAAAGCTGTTAAGAAAGCTGGTGACTGGGGTGGAATTGTAATTTTAGGTGATGCTCCGATTAATAAATTTGGAAACATCTCATCTGTAAATTATGATCTTGATCCTTCATTAACTACTTATGGTGGTGATAATACTACTGCAAATTCAGGTATTTTAAGATATGTTAGAATCGAATTTGCTGGTAAAAAAGTTAAAGGTTCTGGAAATTTCAACTCACTAACTTTGGCTGGTGTTGGTAGCAAAACAATTTTAGAAAACGTTATGGCTAGCTTCTCTGGAGGTGACTCATTTGATATGATTGGTGGAGATTTAAACATTAACAAATTTGTTTCTTATAAGTCTATCAACAACGATTTTAAATTTACTCAAGGAACTCAATGTAAAATATATAACTCTCTTGCAGTTAGATCTTCTTATTTAACTAGTAATAAAGAAGGTTCTCGTTGTATGGAAGTTGCTTCTTACGATAAGAAAGAAGAGACTGATTTTACTAAGAAACAAACGTTGGTTACTGCAGCAAATATTACGATGCTGAATGATAGTGATAACATTAGTGCAGATATTCAATCTGGATTAGTAAAAGAAGCTATTTATGTAGGTAGTAATGCAGCTATCGAGCTTAAAAGAAGTGTTATCTCTGGATTTAACCCAGCGGTTGTATTAGATAGTAAAATTGAGATCAACGATGCTAATTTGAAAAAAATTAAAATTGAAGAAATGTATTTCAATTTATGTAAAGGAAATATTTTCTCAGAATTTAATTCTAACAATGAAGACTTAGAGAACTGGTACGGAAACAGTATCTTCTTTAACGTTTATTCTCAAAGTAATAATAACGAAACTTTTATAGATATCTCTAATCCAAAAAGACCGGACTACAGACTTAATATTGGTAAAATTACAGCTTCAAACAAATAGTTTACCTACTTGTTTGTTTGATTCTTAATTTTTTAAATACAATTTAGTCGTAGAGACATTTTATGTCTTTTAATTGGAAACATATATCTAAAAAAGAATGATCGCCCCACATAGTAAAAAAATACCATATCTGTTGTTATTTGGGCTCCTTATAACAACTAATCATACATTCGCTCAAGAGGCTACTACTGGAAAATCTGATTTTCCTGATACCTCGATTTGCGTTAATTCTATTGAAAAAACTGCTAAAGAGAATCTTTGCTCTTCACCAGTTTTAGAATTAAATACTACAACTGAGTTTATAGTAGAGTTGTCCGCCCCCATAGGTAGCTTTGCTATAAACTCAAGCGTAGTAAATAGTTTTAATGACATAGAAACCGACTGTTCGCAACCCAAGTTTACGCTACAAAACAACAATCCAGTTGAAGTGTTAGATGTAAACTGTAAGTACGATTTTTCTGAAACATTTATTGATAGCTTATTGTTTTTTGATAAAGATGTAATTAAAGAGCGTATCATATGATGAAAGAATTACCTACTATTCTTCGCAGAAGTTTTCTTTTTTTAATTGTTATCTTTTTTGCCAATACAAATTTATCAGCACAAATAATTATAGGGCAACCTACATTTAGTTTTAGCCCAGTTTGTGCTAGCCCTGGATTTAATGGCTATGATATAAATTTTAACTTTTCGCCTGTTACAGGATTGTTAGCAACCAATCAGTTTATAGTTGAGTTATCCGCCCCAGACGGAAGCTTTACTACAAACTCATCGGTAGTTTACACCTCTGCAGTTGGAGAAATTGTATCATCGCCAGGAAAAATAAGAATAGCATTTCCAACGAATACTGCCGGAGAACATTATAGACTTAGAGTAAAAGCCACGGCGCCAGTAACTACTGGTCAGCCTTCGGTTGAATTTCCTGCGTACTATAAAGTTCATAATGCTCAATATACATTAAACAATTTTATCCCAACAGCGACATATTGTGCTGGTGGGAATTTTGTTTTATCTATTGACAACCCAGGTGGACCATTAAATGATTCTCCTTTAAAACACACAAACTTAACTTACAATTGGTATAAAGACAATGGTCTTGTCTTACCCGAAACTTTAGTTGCAGAGGCAAGTGGCGGTAGTTATACTGTTACACAGCCAGGTATTTATTATGCCAGAACCAATTATGGGGCTTGTATATTAAGCGCAAATTCTTACTCGAATAAAGTTACTGTTACCGAATCTACAACTGATGCAAGTACTACAATTACATCAAGCCTTGGAAATCCATTTTGTCCAAACGGAGGAACCACTACTTTAAGTGTCTCTGGAGGAATAAACTTTGAATGGTTTAAAGAAGGAGTTAAAATCGAGGGAGCAAATAATAAAACTTACGAGACCAATGTTAGCGGATTATATTCTGTTAAGATTGATTTTGGAGGTTGTACTGGTAACGGATCTATCAACTTGCAAAGTGAAGGTTCTTTTACAGGAAGTATTAATGTTCCCAATAGCAACGTGATTAATGTAGAAACAGGAGAAACATTAGATGTTACTGTTACTAGCGATGCTGTAGATCCTTCTTACAAATGGTTTTTAAATGGTGTAGTCATCCCAGATGCTATTACCAATAATTATTCGGTTAAAGAATTGGGTAATTATAAAGTAACTGTTACACAAACTACAGGTTGTACAGGAACCAAAGAATTTGGTTTTCAGGTATCGGATTCAAATCTTAAAAATATTCCAAATATAGTAAGCCTAAGTAGCGCATTTAATACTTGGGACATTCCTGCTGATTATAAAAATGCAGATACAAATGTTATGATAGTTAGTTCACAAGGAGAGGTGATGTTTAATGGTGTGGATTACGATCCTTCAAAATGGGAAATAAAAAGTTTTAAAAATATAAATCCGGTTTATTATTACATAATCACAAAAGGTAGTGATGAAAAAAAAGGATCTATAACTGTAATTAAATAATATGAAGAAAATATTACTATTCGTTACTTTTCTTTACGGCTCAACACATGTACTCTATTCTCAAGACAATGTCAAAGGGGATGGAGTTGTTTCGTTTTCAATACCAATCAGAAATTCATTAAAATTTAATAGATATATTATTAACCCAGCGTTCAGTTTTGTTCGCGAACAAAATTCCTATGCGAGTTTTTATAACAAGCGTCAGTGGGTACAATTTGATAATGCACCACAAACTTATTTATTTAGTTATTCAGGAAGATTTAGAGAAAATGAAGGTATAGGTGTTGGTTTATTCCAACAAAATTATGGTCTTATGACTACTTTTGGAATCATAGGAAACTTTGCTCACAACGTAGTATTACAAGAAGACAGTAATCTTACTTTTGGTGCAAATGTTGGTTTTTACAAAAGCGGATTAGATCAGGGGAAAATCATCTCAAACGATATGAATCTTAATATCGATGACATTCCTTCAAATTCACTAATTACGATTAACCCAGGTGTTAACTACGGTAACGCATTTTTAGACGTTGGTTTATCTGTAAATAATTTATTGCTATATAATTTTGCCACTTCAGAGATGGTAAAAGACGATCCAGAGCAAGCTGTGGAAGTTCACCTTATGTACACAGGTTATATTGATGCTTATGGTTTTTTTGACAGAAGTAAATTTTCAGGTCTTTTAAAATCTGAATTCAAGAAAGACAAAACTGTCATTTCTGGATTGGCAATGATTGCTATTCCTAAAGGATTTTGGGCACAAGCAGGTTACAACACTTTATACGGAATGTCAGCAGGTTTTGGTGTAAATATCACACCAAAAATTGCTATTGAATATAACTACGAAAAAGGGACTGGTAATTTCTCCAATTTTGGAGCTTCTCATGAATTTGTTATTGCTTATAAATTTAAAAGCAAAAACTACTATTATGGAGATGACGAAGAAGAAGGAGCACTTATTGAACCTACTGTGGTCAAAAAAGTGGCACCAGCCAAAACAACTACAACTCCTGTCGTAAAAACAGATGGAGCTACAAAAGCTAAACTTGCCGCTGATGCAAAAGCCAAAGCTGATGCAGCTGCAATACAGGCAAGATTAGAAGCACAAGCAAAAATTAAAGCTGATGCTGAAGCAAAAATTAAATTGGCAGCTGATAATAAAGCTAAAGCCGATGCTGAAGCTCAAGCCAGAATAGAAGCAGCAAAATTAGAAGCAGCTAAGTCTAAAGCAGATGCTGAAGCACTTAAAACGAAAGCTCTTTCATCTGATGGAAAAACTAAAGTTGATGCCGATGCTAAAGCAAAACTAGCTGCAGATAACAAAGCTAAAGCCGATGCTGCTGCATTACAAGCAAAACTAGCTGCAGATAATAAAGCCAAAGCCGATGCTGCTGCATTACAAGCAAAACTAGCTGCAGATAATAAAGCCAAAGCTGATGCCGCTGCATTACAAGCAAAATTAGCTGCAGATAATAAAGCCAAAGCTGATGCTGCCGCTCTACAAGCAAAACTAGCTGCAGATAATAAAGCTAAAGCTGATGCTGCCGCACTACAAGCAAAACTAGCCGCAGATAATAAAGCCAAAGCTGATGCTGCTGCATTACAAGCAAAACTCGCTGCAGATAATAAAGCCAAAGCCGATGCTGCTGCATTACAAGCAAAACTTGCTGCGGATGCAAAAGCTAAAGCAGATGCCGATGCACTACAAGCAAAATTAGCTGCAGATGCAAAAGTAAAAGCTGATGCCGATGCATTACAAGCAAAACTAGCAGCAGATAATAAAGCCAAAGCCGATGCAGCTGCACTACAAGCGAAACTTGCTGCAGATGCAAAAGCTAAAGCAGACGCTGCTGCATTACAAGCAAAACTTGCTGCAGATGCAAAAGCCAAAGCAGACGCTGATGCATTACAAGCAAAATTAGAAGCAGATAATAAAGCTAAAGCCGATGCTGCTGCATTACAAGCGAAACTTGCTGCGGATGCAAAAGCCAAAGCAGACGCTGATGCATTACAAGCAAAATTAGAAGCAGATAATAAAGCCAAAGCAGACGCTGCTGCATTACAAGCAAAACTAGCAGCAGATGCAAAAGCCAAAGCAGACGCTGATGCACTTGCATTACAAGCGAAACTTGCTGCAGATGCAAAAGCCAAAGTCGATGCTGCTGCACTACAAGCAAAACTTGAAGCCGATGCTAAAGTTAAAGCAGATGCCGATGCACTACAAGCAAAACTAGCTGCAGATAATAAAGCTAAAGCCGATGCTGCTGCATTACAAGCAAAACTTGAAGCAGATGCTAAAGTTAAAGCAGATGCCGATGCACTTCAAGCAAAATTAGATGCTGATGCAAAAGCTAAAGCCGACGCCGCTGCATTACAAGCAAAACTAGCAGCTGATACTAAAGTAAAAGTTGATGCTACTGCACTACAATCAAAATTAGATGCTGATGCTAAAGCAAAAGCAGATGCCGACGCTAAGCTTGCAGCTGATGCAAAAGCTAAAGCCGATGCTGCTGAAGCACTTAAAATAAAATTAGCAGCCGATGCAAAAGCTAAAGCTGATGCCGATGCAATCCAGGCAAAACTTGATGCTGATGCTAAAATAAAAGCAGATGCTAAGGCGAAAACCGAAGCTGCCGAATTAAAAGCAATTATAGATGCCGATGCCAAAGCTAAAGCCGAGTCTGATGCATTACAAGCAAAAATAGCTGCAGAAGCAAAATTAAAAGCTAAAGCAGATGCAATTGCACTTCAGGCAAAATTAGCTGCTGATGCAAAAGCCAAAGCCGATGCAATAGCATTATTAGCAAAAGAAGCTGCCAGCGCAAAAGGGAAAGCTGATGCAGAAGCAAAAGCCAAACTAGCAGCTGATGCAAAAGCCAAAGCCGATGCTGCAGCATTACAAGCAAAAGAAGCTGCTGATGCCAAACTTAAAGCGAAAGCTGATGCAGATGCTCAATTAGCTGCTGATGCAAAAGCCAAAGCTGACGCAATAGCATTACAAGCAAAATTAGCTGCAGATGCTAAAACGAAAGCTGATGCTGATGCCAAAGCAAAATTAGATGCAGATGCTAAAGCCAAAGCTGATGCTGACGCACTTCAGGCAAGACAAGCTCAGGATGCTGAACTAAAAGCGAGACAAGATGCAGATGCTCTTGCAGCATCAAACGCAGCTGCGAATGCGGCTAAAGATGAGACTGCTAAATCAATTGATAATTTAACTAGTGTGTTTGATAGTTCATATAAAACACAAACAGATTTATTGAACCAATTGACAGCTACAGTTGCTAAAAAACAAAAAGACCTTGATGACCTTAGAGAAGAAAATGATTTAAGTGAAAAAGGAATATATAAAGAACCGAAACCATTTAAGAGCGTAGCGTCTGAAAATAGCGAGTTAGAGGCATTAAAATTACAAATAGCTCAAGTTAACAGCGAACAAAAAAATGCGTTAACCAGATTGACGAATTTGTATAATGAGCGACTTAAAAAAGTGCCGAATAAAAACGATGCACTTAACAAAAGTTACTTAGCCAAAATTGAAGCTTTAAAAGCAGAACAATTAAGAGCAGAAAAATCGAATGCAGATTTGATTGCTAGTTTAGAGAAAATTAAACTAGAAACTGAGATAGAGAAAAGACGTAGAATTAAGCGTGCGGCATTCGAGAATGATCAAGGTCGTTACCAACAAGATGTTGCTACTTTAAAGCGTATAAAAGAAACGACAAGACCAAGTAGTAAACCATTAAAGGCAAATGATTTTGATTATGGCGATGAACAATCGAACATGCAAATCATCAAGAATGTTAAAAATGCAGAAAGTGGTTATTATTTGATTATTGCTGTACATAGTAGCTCAGATAAAAGAGATGAATTTTTGACCAAAGCAGTTTCTGCAGGACAATCAGATATTAATTTCTTTTACAATGTAAGTGCTAGTAAATATTACATCTATTACGATAAGTATGATAACTTACAAGAGGCTAGTAAAGCATTAGAATCAAAAGGTAATAAACCATACAACGGAAAAATGTCTATTGTAAAAGTAGAAAACGAATAAAACGATTATTGTATAAAATTATAAGAAAAAGTATGCAAGGGAGCTTCTAGTTTTTTAGAAGAGCATGCTACTGAATAAATATTTAGAGTGCCATTTGTCTTGTTTTCCTGGACCCCCCATTTAGGAAAGCATTGCAAATGATTAAATAGAAAATACCATGAAAAAACCTACTATTGTAAAAATTGCTTTATTTGCTTTGATCTTCTTACAGAGCATTATTTCCTATTCTCAAAAATTAAAAGAGTTTGAAATTCGTTACAATAATAAAAATTTAAGAGGGGATATCCTCTTGATTGGAAATAGCGTCCTGAATAGGGATACTAGAGATCGGTGGGGTCGTGGCGACGGCCCAAATAAACCTTTTGACGACAGAGATCAGAATAGCAGTTTCGATATGAATTATGTCGATATTGATGGAGATCCAGGTACTTTTAATTCAAGCAGCGCAAAATTAACCTTGCCTAATCCAGCTTGTTCTAAAATTGTATATGTTGGACTGTACTGGAGCGCAGTTACCAGAGACAGAACTAATAACCCAAAACCAATAGATAAGGTAAAGTTTAAAATGCCTGGGGGAAGCTATGTTGATATAGACGGTACCGTTATTTATAGTGCAAACAATAATGTAATTGGTACTAGTTACCCTTATGCATGTTATGCAGATGTAACCGATTATTTTACCAAAGCAACACCTCTGCCAAACCCAGAGGGGTTTTATACAGTAGCCAATATTTCTACAGCACAAGGTACAAATAGACCTGCTGATGCTGATAGGGGTGGTACGGGGTTATCTGCGGGATGGTCTCTTTTCTTTGTATACGAAAATGCTACTTTACCTGAAAAAGCAATTACATCATTTGATGGATTTAGTGCTATTGATGAAAAGAATAATTTAAATATAGAAGTTTCTGGATTTACTACAATCAAAGTGGGTCAAGTAAAGGCAAAATTTGCGTTTTCGGCTATAGAAGGAGATTTAAATATTGGAGGTGATTATTTATCGATTAATGGATATAAATCTACACCTCAGGAGAGACCACAGGAAAAGTTTGGTCGTGTGATAAAAGATAATTTCTTTAACAGTTCGGTTACTTCAATGGGGACTATCTTAAAGGATAGAGATCTTAATAGTATTAATACATTAGGATTTGATGCAGGTGTGTTTGAAGTAAAAAATGAACCTACTGAAGAATTCCCAGGAGGTAAAGTAATTAAAAATGGTGATACATCGGCAGTTATAAGCTTGGGGAGTGATCAGGATCTCTATTTTTATTATTTTAATGCTTTTGCTGTCGAAATCATTGCACCAAGGATTGTACTTCTTAAAAAGGTTTTTGCAAAAGATGATAACGGTAAGTATTATGATGCGGGAGGTAAGGACATCGGTATCGATAAAGAATTAAAATATGAAATAAGTTTTCAAAACAAAGGGAATGATAACGCTGTAAACTTTACAATTACAGATATTCTGCCTAATAATATTATTTTTAACGATAAAACCGATTTTTTAGATATACCAGATGGAGTAAAGGTAAAATCTTATGATGCGGCTACCAGAACCATAGTATTTGAGGTTGCTCCGGATCTTGTTGTAAGTAATAGTGGTACCACTACTCTAACATTTAGAGTAAAGACAATTAAAGATTGCGATGCTTTAACAGCCGCTTGCTCAAATGTTATTGATAATACAGCTATTTCAAAATATAACGGAGTCATAAACCAAGCTACTTTTGGAGAGGGAAGTCTTGCTGCAGAAGAAGGCTGTAATGTTGGTAAACCTACGGCTACTAATTTCCTTATTGGTTTAGATAAATGTAAATTTGAGCAAACGTTATATTTGTGTGGTTCGGTTGTACTAAAAGCAGGAGCGGATTATATTAAGTATGAATGGAAAGATCCTAACGGAGTTATTTTTGGAGGAAACAACCAAGAAGTTACCGTTACTAAACCAGGTACATATACTGTAGTTACTACAGCAAAAGCACCATGTAAAGGAATAACTCAAACATTTATTGTTAAGGAATATACAGAAAATATCAATTCTAATCCTGTAAACCCTTATGCGGATAATATTGATCCAAAAACTAATTTGCCTTATCCTTGTATTAATGGTGGTGTGTTATTTCCAAAGATATTTTTATGTGGTAAAAACGCATTCAAAGATATTGATACTAAAATCACTGGTGCATCAAGCATTGTTTGGCAAGAAACAAAAGATTTACCAACAGCACCTTTAGATGACAGTTGTCCTGATGTAAATGCTAAAAATTGGACAGTAGTAGGAAACGGTCCAACTTATACTGCTAATAGAGCAGGTACTTTTAGACTTGTAGTTACTTATAATAATACATGTGAAAACATATATTATTTTAATGTGACCCAAAGTGTAGTAGACCCAACCTTTACAAAGCAAGATATTGTTTGTGATACGAAGGGAAGTATTACCATTACAAATCCAAAACCAAATGATGGATTCGGATACCAATATAGTTTGGATGGCGTAAAACCTTACCAAGATTCAAATGTTTTCGATGATGTTCCAGCAGGAAGATATATCGTTCATATAAAAACAAAAGCAGTAGATAATACATTTGAAAAATGTGAGTATACAGCGGATGTTACAATTATAGAGAAAACTTTTAAAACAAAAATAGATACTACAGATCCAAGTTGTGCTGGAAAAGGAGGAACTATCAAAGCGACTGTTACTGGAGTAGACGGATGGTATCAATTTATTGTTACTGAAGTTGCAACTGGTGATGTAAAAGGCGACTCAGGAAAAATTGTTGCTCCTAAGAATTTTAACCTTTTTGAAGGAATTGCACCAGGTATATATGATGTAGCAATTACTACAAAAGATGGTTGTGTAAAAACAGAAAGAGTTACTATAAATGATAATAAATTAGATGCTAAAGCTAGTATTACAACACCTCTTACTTGTAACGATGGTGTGATTACGGTAGTAGCAACAGGAGGAACGCCTGTCGCAGGATTCCCAGATTTTTATTACTATTATGTTAATGGTGATAAAACTCCTTTAACCGACCCATTAATTCCAATTACAAAAGCAGGAACGTATGATATAGTTGTTATAGATGCTGCGGGATGTAGTGTTACAATCCCTACTATTACAGTTCCAGACTTAGTAAGACCAACTGTTAAAATTGATCAGAAAAATATTAATTGTTACGGAAGTGCTGATGGTGAAATTTCATTTACTTTAACCCCTGCTACTTCAGACTATACAGTATCGTATAGCATTAATGGACTTGCTGGACCATTTAGTACAATTTCTCCAATAAAAAATTTAGCAGCAGGCGATTACGATGTTGTAGTAAAATATACTTATGACAAAGTAGATTGTTTTGATGAATCTGTAAAAATTACAATAACAGCACCAGCAACAAAAGTTACCGCTTCTGCAGGAGTTGCTGAGTTATCTGGTTGTGGACCAACAGGATCTGAAAAACAAGGTAAAGTTAGAATTACAAATGCTCAAGGAGGAATCCCTCCATATAAATATAGTTTTGATGGTATTAATTGGCAAGATTCAAATGAAGCTTACATTAATCCAAGAGTTACACCATATACTTTTTATATTAAAGACAGTTCACCAGCGCCAGGTTGTCCTTTTGCAATGACTGGAATTATTTTAGAAGAAAAACCTGCAGATCCTACAATTGAGGTATCAACACCAACATTTAATTGTGACGGAAATGCATCAACAACAGTTACGATTACAAATACTGGAGGTGCTAATTATGAGTATGAATATTTACTTAATGGAGATGTTAATAAAAATACTCCACCAAATGTTTTTGTAAATGTACCACCATCAGTTCCTGGTACACCACACAAAATTGAAGTAAGATATAAATTGATTTCGGCACCAACATTTAGTAATTTATTAAATGAAGATTTTGGTTCTGGACCAGATGAAACTTCGCCTGGAATTAACCCTGCTTTTTGTTGGGAGAGACAAGTTGAAGCAACAAAATGTAATGGAAATATGTTCTTTGGAAACGGAGAATACACGGTTACCAATTCTTTACGAAATAATCCTTATGACGGATGGCATAACCCTATTGACCATACAACTGGTACAGCTGCTACTGGAGGCAGGTATTTAGCAGTTGATGCTGGGACAGCTATCCCAAATAACGCGGTTCTTTATAGAAAAACTATTAAAGATATTGTGCCAGATCAGCCAATACAGGTTAGGTTTTTTGCTACTAATTTATTAAAAGTTGGTAATTTTCAGCCAGACGCTTCCCTTACTGTAGAATTGCAAAACAGTGCAGGGAAACCACTATCTTCACAATCTACAGGTGGAATACCAAAAACAGACGGTTGGGTAGAATATAACAGAACAATAAATCCAGGTAGTAATACTACATTAGATTTTGTATTACGACTTGAAGTTTCTCAAGTTGATGGGATTGACTTTGCGGTTGATGATATAGAAGTATATCAATTACCAAAATCATGTTTATCTACCAAAAAATTTGATGTTATTGTAGATCCGAATAAAAAGTTTACTGCAGATGTTAAAGATATTGTCGCAACACAATGTAAAGGAAATAAAGATGGAAGGTTAACAATTATTGCATCTAATTTTGATACTACCAATGGATTTGAATATTTAATAGATGGAGTTCTACCTTGGAAAGTTTCTAAATTAGAAGAGACTATTGTTGATGGTTTAGGAGAGGGAGAACATACGGTTAAGGTTCGTTATGACGCTACTTCTGTAGGGTGTGATTTTACGCTTAAGCCTACAGTTGGATCACCAGATAAGTTTGAAGTAGAAGCAAAAGCTACTGCTGCTAAGTGTTCTATAGGCGCTACAGTTACTGCATCAGGAAAAGGTGGTACAAAAGACTATACATTTACACTTACAGATTCGGCAACACCGCCTAATGTAGTTACTTTCCCATCTACTGGGATATTAACAGACGTTAAACCAGGAACGTATACGGTTTCAGGTAAAGATAAAAATGGTTGTTTAGATGATATAGACATACCTTTGGTTATTGATAAACCAGTTGCTCCAAAAGCTGAAATTGCTGATAATACAGGTTTATGTTTTAACGGAAAAATAGCAACAATAACGGTTAATATTACCGATGGTGTAGCTCCTTATTTCTATCAGGTTAAATATAATACAGGGCTATTAGGTTCAAAAATTCCTATTCCAGCTCCTGCTACTTCATTTACATATGAGGCAAAAGCAACAGGAGATTACACATTTGTAATAACAGATTCTTATGGTTGTGAGGCTACAGTAATTAGCCAAACAATTAATGCTAATCTTACTGCAGATGCCAAAACAGCTACTTCATTAACTTGTATCGATCCAAAAGAAGCTAAGATTGAAGTAACAATTAATGGAGGTACAACCCCATTTAGTTATATAGTTAAAGATAGTACAGGTAAAGAGGTATATGCTAGCGTAGGGACTATTGCGGGTCCAAAATTCACATATACTACGACTATTGCGGGTAAATATACTTTTGAAATTACCGATAAAAATAAATGTATAACAACTGCAGAGGGTAATGTAGCTTCAATTACAAACCCTACTGTTAAGGCAGAGCAAACAAACATTAGTTGTCATGGATTGTCTGATGGTTCAGTTGTATTAACTGGACATGACGGAACAGGTGATTACCAGTTTAGCGATAAACCTACAACAGGATTTACAAGCGTATCTACTTTTAATAATTTAACTTTAGGAAAGCATAAATTTTATGTAAAAGATACTAATGGTTGTACAGGAGAGGTAGAAGTTGATATTACACAACCAGATGTAATAACACCATCAGTATCTATATCTACACCATATACTTGTGAAACTAAAGCTATCATTACAGCTTCGGCAACAGGAGGAAACGGTACTACTTATACTTACGTATTGAAGATAACCAAAGGTGGAGTTACTACTGTAGTAGCAACAAATAACACAGGTATATTTAAAGATTTAACTACAGGCGGAGCTTATTCAGTTACAATTACTGATAGCAAAGGATGTAACGTTACTGAGGATGCAGGAATTATTCTGGATTTAGTTCCGATTACTGCAATGAACATTACAAATTCAGCTCTTAAATGCCCATCTAATGAAGTAGATGTTACTATCGAAAGTGTAACAGGAGGAAAAGGACCATATGAATATTCAATAACAGCACCAACTGGATTAACAAGAGCTTGGCAGCCAGAAAACATATTCAAAAATTTAGCCCCTGGTACTTATACATTTACTGTTAGAGATGCTAATAAATGTACTTTTGATGTAATTTATAATATTGCAAAATTACCGGTACTTGACATAACAAGTAGTGTAACTAGTAATGTACAATGTTTAGGAGAATCTAATGGTTCAATAAAGTTTACTATTACAGGATTCGGGAATAACACGCCATATTCTTATACTGTAGATGGTGGAACTTCTCAAACGGGTTTCATTACTCCATCAACAGGAACTTCTTTCGAAATTATTATCAGTGGATTAAGTGAAGGAGAACACGAAATAATTGTTAAAAATGGAACAACTAATTGTGAGGTTAAAAGAAAAGATAAAGTATTAGCACCAAATACAGCTTTCAAATTAGATTCTGTAACGCCTTCACCAGTTACATGTGATAGTAAAGGAAGTGTTGTAATTGCTGTTTCAGGAGGTTGGGGAGGTTATACTTATACAGTAACGCCACCTACAGGTCCTGCAATTGAACAAACAAATGGTACTTTCAATGATTTAGTCGACGGTGATTATTTATTTTCGGTTAAAGATTCAAACGGATGTACTTTAAAAGGTACTTTTAAAATTGGAGGTATTGTTGCTATAGATGCAAAAATCGATCCTGCTACAGTTTTATGCTATAGTGCAGCTGGAGCAACAATAAAAGTAATTCCAAATACAACTCCTGCGACATTACCGTTATCTAATTATGTGTATAGTCTTAATGGAGCTACACCTCAAAATAATGGAACTTTCTCAGGGTTAAAACCGGGTAAATATAAAATTAGAGTTACAGATACATCAACTGGATGTCATAAAGACCTGGACGAACAAATAGTTGTAACTGAATTAACTGCTAGTATAAACTTAAAAAGTGGTCCTAAATGTAGTTTACCTGATATCCAAATAGATGGTACGGTTAATGGAGGAACGCCAGCTTATAAATATACAGTAACAATTAACGGAGACGCAACTATCGACGCTACAGTATATGATATTGCAGGTAACACATTTTCTTATACTAATAGTGTAGCTACAGCAGCTAAAACAGCAACAACGTATTTATTTACATTTACAGATGCTGCAGGTTGTACAACTACTTCAACAGAAATAGTACAGCCAAAAACAGATCCTGAATTTACAGCTAAAGCAAATTCAACTATTTCATGTAATGGGGGAGATTCAGGTTCAATAACTGTAACAATGAAACCTAATTATGGAGTGGGTCCTTATGTAATTGACGTTTATAATACAACGACCAAGACATCATACGGAACAAAAACTACTGGACTTCCAGCAGGTATCTATACAGTAAAAGTAACAGATGCTAACGGATGTTCTTTTACAGTACTAAATGTTGAAATTAAGCAACCAGACCCTATTGTTATAGATTTTAAGAAAGAAGATTTAAAATGTGAGGGTGGTGGAGTCTCAAGAGGTAAAATTATAATCAATGGTGTTACTGGTGGTACTAAAAATTATGATTATTATGTGACTGGAACTAATAATTATAATCAACATAAACCTAATGTGCCTGGTACATCAGCCGTTTTTGAAATAGTTGATTTTGGATTGTATCAAATTAAGGTGATAGACAAGAATACATGTCAAGAAATTATTTCTGATGTTATGATTGCTGCACCAGTAGATTATTTAAATATCGATATCGAAACAACAGCAACATGTGCTGGAGGTAAAGCAGTTGTTAGTGTAGGTTCTGCATTTGCAAGTAATGGTCCATTCCATTTTGCCATTTATACTGGCCCAGGACAAGTTTGGACAGCCCCAACAAAAGCACCATGGAAAGATGAAACTGTTGCAGGATCACCAGTTGGAGATCCTGACGTTGTAGAAGGTAGTAAAAAAGCAATTTTTGATAATTTAATACCAGGAGTTACTTATTCTTTTATAGTTTATGATGAAACTACTCGTTGTTATTATTATCAAACAGCAGATGAGCCTATTCCATCAAATTCTAGTTTAAGTTTAAAAAATGTAGTTGCTAACAATGTTACTTGTTTAGGATCAAAAGATGGTAGTGTGACTTTTAGTATTACTAATGGTTATACAACTGCAGTGGATGTTTCTTATCAGGTTTATGAATCTATTTCTAACTTGCCTATTGCAGGAGTTACAGATATTGCAACTATTGCAGCAGGAGGGACTATTACTGTAAATAATTTAGGAACAGGAATTTTACCTGTAGGGTCATATTATATATTAGTTAGAGAAACTTCTGGTGCAAATACAGGATGTGGTGTTCCTTCTACTAATTTTAATATTAAAGAATCAGAAATAATATTATCTATCACTGCCTCATCAACGAATAATGGTAATTGTAATCCAAATGAAGGTATAGTTGAAGCGTTTGCACAAGGAGGAACTACTTTATCAGAAGTACTTCCTAAACCAGCAGTTCCGCCTTTACCAGCGGTTCCAGGAAGTCCTGCAGTTCCTTATTTATATAAAATAATTCCTGTTGGCGATCCAGCTCCAACAGCAGCAGATTTTGATATTACTGCAGATACAGAAAGTACTTTTAAAGTGGACGCAGGTGATTATTTAGTTTACGTAAGAGATGCTTATGGATGTATTAAGTTTGCTGCGGTTACAGTAGCTTTAGATCCTGCACCAGTTATTACTGCAGTTGTTAGTAACCAGTGTACAGCAACAGAAGGAAAGTTCTCAATTCTTGTTGATTTAACAACAACAGGTACTGGACAACATAAATATAGTCTTGACGGTGGTATTTTTAAACCAATCCCAGCAACACCATCATTCACCATTGCTAATTTATCTTCAGGAGTACATACTGTTGAAATAAAAGATGCTAATGATTGTGGTAATATCGTTAAGGATATTAAAATTTTAGCGCCTTTAGAAATCAATGCCAGTTTTACTAAGTTCCCTAACTGTAAAGATGCAGATGGTACAATTACTGTAAATGCGAGCGGAGGTTCCGGAGTTGGTAATTATGAATTTACTTTAGTAAATGTTACAACTAGTACTACTTATCCAGCTCAGTCTACGGGTATATTTACCCTTAAAGCAGCTGGAAAATATAAAGTAACAGTTAAAGATTTAACAACGCTTTGTGAAAAGTCTACTGATGTTGACCTTTTAATACCGGCAGATATTGATTTTAAATTAGATAGTACAGCTCCATATTGTATTACGGGGCAAGGAAATGATGCTAATGGTACTGTAACAGTAACATTGCTTAATAATGACAATCCACCTTACACGTTTGCACTTACGCAAACTGTACCAGCTGGTGCAACAAAAATTCAGTCGACACCTGTGTTCACAGGCTTAACGGCCGGTACTTATAGTGTAACAGTTAAATCTGAAAAAGGTTGTGAGGACTTAAAAACTATCGAAGTTAAAAAACCTACATCTGTTACTGCAATATTGTCGCAAGATGATTTTAAATGTACACTGAATACGTTAAAAGATAAAATAGTTACGATTACTCCGTCTGGAGGAAAAGGAACTAATTTACTTACGGATTATAAGTATAGTAATAATGGAACAATTTGGGTTGACGACAATAAATTTAATGTAGTTGATAATGGAAAAATCCAAATACTTACTTATTATGTAAAAGATGGTAATAATTGTATATTTAGTGATCAGATAACAATAGATCCATTCCCTAGTTTAATCGCACCAGATGTGACTTTAGGAACATTGATGGATTGTGAAAATAAGAAACAAGAAATTAAAGTAGTTATAAACGGAGGAACAAATACTCTAAATCCATTTACTTACCAAGTATATGAAAATGGTGTTCTTATAACAGGAATACTACCTGTTACAGGTAATACATTTACCTATGAAGCAAAAACAGCAGGTAGTTATTATGAATTCGAAATATTCGATAATAATACAGGTTGTAGTATAATGTCAAAAGCACAACCAGTTGCAGTATTTAATAATCTTAAAGTAACTGCTTTTGCATCAACACAAGTAAGTTGTAATGGAGGTGATTCAGGAGAAATAACTATTGATGTTACTGGATATACTGGAAAATATACTTATGTAGTTAACGGTGGTACTTCTGTAGTAACAGGAGATGGAGATACAACATTAGGATCAACTATTGTTAAAGGATTAAAAGCAGGAACAAATTACACAGTTGTAGTTAAAGAAACGGGATTCCCTAAATGTTCTGAAACTTCAGATGTGGTTATAATTACAGAGCCTTTATTACCATTGAGTTTAGGACCAATTACAAATGTGCCTCAAAATTGTAAAACTAAAGGTGCACAGGTAACAGTTCCTATTGCATCGGTTATTGGTGGTACACCGGGTTATAAGTATGCATTTGTTAAATCAGGAGATTTATTAAAAGATGATATGTATTCAGATAGTAATACTGCTACACTTGATCCAACCGTGAGTACCAAATGGAATGTTTATGTTAAGGATAAAAATGGATGTGAAACTAGTACAACTGTAGATATTACTGTAGATCCACTTCCATCTGCTATTGTAGCTACACCAGATAGTCAATGTTATGTAGCTGGTGCAGATTATACAATAACAGTTACTGCTAATGGTGTAGGACCATTGAAATATAGTTTAACTAATGTTGATGAAACATTTACGACAAACAATCAATTAACAGTAAAAGGACCAGGTACATACGATGTATATGTAAAAGATGCTAATGGATGTATTACCAAAGCAACTGCTGCATTTACAATTTTGAAACCGTTAGAGTTATCGGCAGAAATTTCAACATACCCAACTTGTAACGGTGGCGACGGTGTTGTTACTCTACAAGGTTTAGGAGGAACAATTCCTGCTAATTATCAATATGCTACTGGAACTGCTACAACACCAAATACATTTAGCGTAACGGCTGTATTCCCTAATTTAACTCCAGGAACTAAGTATTATTTCTGGGTAAAAGATATGGTGACAAATTGTATGGCATCAATTGATTATACAATACCTACAGCAGCAGTTGTTACTATTGTAGATGCTGATTTAACAGCAACTCCTGTTACTTGTTATGATGGAACAGATGGTACTATAACAGTTACTCTAGATGCAAGTAATAATAACCCTGACTATAAGTTTACTTTAGATGGTGTTGATTATAAAGGTAATATTGTTGCTAGAGCAGAACAAAAAGAACCTACATTCAGTAATTTACCAGCAGGTAAATATACAGTATCGGTTATGTCGGGTAGAAATTGTCCAGGTTCAGCAAAAACTGAAATTATACAACCAAGCATAATTGTTATTGCTACTCCAGTTGTTACAGAATTTGAATGTAATGCAGGAACAAATGCACCTAAGTTTGCTACGATAGAAGTAAGCGCTTCAGGAGGTACTCAACCGCTTACTAAATATGTATTTATTAAAAAAGGAGCTACACCAGCAGATGACAGAATTGTTCAGTCAGGAAAAGAGACTATATATACTTCGTCTGAAGTAGCAGGAGGCACTTATATCATAGAAGTTTATGACAACAATAATTGCCCTATAAGCACTACAGCAGTAATTAAGCCTTATGTAGGTATTAAAGATGCTGTTATAAAAGTTGATGCCTACATCACATGTTTAACTAATGAAGATATCAGTGTTAATGTAACTGCTGAAGGAGTATTGCCATTACCAGCTTTAGAATATTCTATAAAGTATCCAGATGGTACAATTAAAACGAATCTAATTGGAGTAAATACTTTTACTGATTTACCAGTAGGACAATATACAATTACAGTTAAAAATCCTGATACAGGATGTAGTCTTGATAGAATTCATACTGTTAATAATTCGAATACTTTCGAGTTAAAAGCAACAAACATTAAGGATCTTACATGTTTTGATTCAGATAATGGAAGCATAGATTTCACTTTAGTAGATTCTAAAGTAATACCATCTAATCTTCCTAAAGGATTCAAATATGTAATTACTGGCCCAACACCAAGCAATGGCACTAGTGCAAATCTAGGACCACTTACAATTGGTAATTTAAAAGCAGGTTCTTATAAAATATCAGCTACACTAATAGATTCACCTTTCTGTACTGTAGATGCTGAGTTTGACATAAAAGGACCATTAGCACCATTAGAACTTGATGTACAGCATTCAGAAATTACGTGTGCTGCAGGTAATAAAGATGGAAAAATCGTAGCTTCTGCTAAAGGTGGATGGCCAGGAGGATATGAGTTCCAATTGGAATTAAATGGAGCTCCATTAGTTGGTTGGTCTACTCAATCAACGTTCCCTAACTTAGGAGTTGGAAATTACATTGTTAAAGTAAGAGATACTAAGATGTGTGAAGTTCCAAAGCCTTTAGAATTAAAAACACCAGCACCAATTGTAGTAACAGCTAATGTAGCTAAAGCAATGTTAACTTGTTTTGGTGATAATTCAGGAGAAATTACAGTAACTACTACAGGAGGTTCAGGTAAATATTTATATACATTGGTTGCAACATATCCTGATGGAGTTGTAACTAAAAACGGTCCACAACCGAATAATGTATTTACAGGATTAAAAGCAGCTAGTTATGTAGTGATAGTTACAGATAGTTGGACATGTACAGGTACATCTGTGGCAGTAGAAATTAATGAGCCACCAATAGTAAAAGGATCTTTAGCAATTAAAACTAACGAAACTTGTCTTATAGTTCCAGAGTTAACACTTACTGCAACAGGAGGTACAGGACCATATAAGTATAGTACAAATGGAACTGATTATAGTGCGCCGTTTAATTCATCAGTTACAATTGTATTGCCATTTACGACTACAGAAACTACGTATAAATATTTTGTACAAGATGTATTTGGTTGTACTACCGAAACTGTTAATAGTATTACACCTCCGAAAGTTCCAGAACTTGTATTTACTAATGTTACAGGTTATGATATTCATTGTAAAGGATCTAGTACAGGTAGTATATATGTAACAGCAGTAGGTGGATTAGGTAACTATGTTTACACATTGCTAAATGCTGCAACAGGGCAAGCAGTTGCACCAGCACCAGTACAGAGTAAACCAGGTCAATTTGAGAACCTTGCACAAGGAACTTATATTGTAAAAGTGGATAGTGGTGATTGTAACAAGAATTCATTACCAGTTACAATTATAGAGCCAAACACGAGTGTAACAGCTAATGCCGTTCCTACACATTTAACATGTAATGCGTCTAAAAACGGTATGATTACAGTTATAGCTTCTGGAGGAACAGGAAAACTTAGATATGCAATTTCGCCAGACTTTAGACAGTTCTTCGAATCTAATGTTTTTGACAATTTAAACGCAGGATTCTATGATGTATTAGTACAGGACGAAAACGGATGTGAGTTACCGATTAAAGGTATCGAAATAAAAGAACCAGGAATCTTAAGCCCATCTCTTACGCCAAATAGTATATTGCCAGAGTTATGTTTTGGAGAGAAAAATGGATCATTTAGTATCGATATTGTTGGAGGAACTGCTCCTTACAGAGTAAGTTTAGATGACAGAAAAGGTACTTATGCACCAGTAACTGGTACAAACCATCTCTTTACAGGTTTAGTAGGAGGAATACATACTGTTTATGTTTTGGATGCTAACAATTGTACGGCAGAACTAGAAATTCCAATGCCAGAATCAGTTAAACTAGAGCCAACTGCTAAGGTTAATACGGATTGTGTGAATAATGTAGCTGCAAATTTTGTGACTATAACAATTCATGAAAGTGCAAACCCAGCCGATGTAGATTATGCATTAGATGGTAGCACAACATATCAGGATAGTAACATATTTGTTAATGTTGCTCCGGGAACACATACTGTAACAGCAAGACATTCTAATGGTTGTGAGCAAACTACATTACCATTTACTATAGAAGATGTTCAACCATTAACATTAACATTAACCGATGGTGGATTAAATGAAATTGTTGCAACAGCTACAGGCGGTGGTGGAGAATATCAATACACATTAGATGGAGAACCTTATGGATCAGTTAATAAATTCATTATTTACAAAACAGGAACTTACACAGTTGTTGTAACAGATAAAAATGGATGTACAGCTACAGCTACAAGATATGTTCCTTACATCGATGTTTGTATCCCGAACCACTTTACTCCAAATGGAGATGGCATAAACGATACTTGGGCTCCAGGATGTACAGTAAATTATAAAGATTTAACATTCGACATCTTTGACAGATACGGACGTATAATTTGCAAATACAGATTGGGTCAAAAATGGGATGGAAAATACAATGGTGCCGAATTACCATCTGGTGATTACTGGTATGTATTGAAACTCAATGACAATAAAGATGACAGAGAGTTTGTTGGACATTTCACCCTTTACAGATAACTAATAACAAAGTAATTATGTTATCTAAAATTAAAAATACAATGAAAAAAATTATCATATCATTTCTACTTATGGCTGTAACATCAGGTTACAGCCAGGAGTTAAATTTGCCAGTTTTCACACAATACCTTGCTGATAACCCATTTGTAGTATCTTCAACTTTTGCCGGAATTGGTGATAACTTAAGAATACGTGCCAATGGTTTAACACAATGGGTAGGAGTTAAAGACGCACCAGATAACCAATCGCTTTATGCGGATTTTAGAATCTTAGATCGTTCAGGAGTGGGAATATCGCTTTATAACGATAGTAACGGATATACAAGACAAACAGGAGCCAAAGTATCTTTTGCGCACCACTTAATTCTGGATTACTATTCTAAGCAATACTTATCTTTTGGTATTTCGTATAATATCAATAATTTTAAAATTGATATCAACGAATTTAATCCAACATACGAAATCCCAGCACCAGATCCAAGTGTTACCGATAATAGATTCGTTTCTAACAACAACTTCGATGTAGGTGTTTTATATCGTAATAAGTCGTTCTATCTAAGTTTTAATGCGAGTAACATACTTAACAAAGAAATCGACAAATTCGACGGTATAGAGCCTAATTTACTTCGAAACTATCAAGTTTATACAGGATATGTTTTTAAAGGAGCAGAGAACAACCGTATCGAGTTCGAACCATCAGTTTATTACCAATTGTTCGCAAGTGATCAGCGTTCAAGTACCGATTTTAACTTTAAGTTCAGACAATACAATCGTTATGAAGATTATTACTGGATAGGAGTTTCTTATCGTTTCCTAAATGATCAGTTCTTCCAGCCATTAATGGTAGGGCCTATGGCAGGTTTCAAGAAATCAGGTTTTTACTTTGGTTATTCATACCAGGCATCACTTAATCGTATAGGAGCTTACAATTCAGGAACACACGTTGTAACTATAGGATTTGATTTCCTTCAGGCAATTAGTAACTGTCCATGTACACAAAATCCAGTTCACGATTAATAATTAATTAGCCAATTTTTGATTTTTTGTGTTTAATTTAAAATAATTATCAAATTACATCGTTTTCGTTTATGTAAACCCCTGTTTTTTATTTTTATCGAATTTATTACTAAGCTAAAAGTTCTATATTTGTTATTCTTTCAAAAAAAACTAAAAAACTTACCTTAATGAAAACGTTAAAAGATTTTAATTTTAAGAATAAAAAAGCAATCATTCGTGTTGATTTCAATGTGCCATTAGATGAAAATTTTAATGTAACAGATGCAACTCGTATCGAAGCTGCAAAACCTACAATTGATGCAATTTTAGCCCAAGGCGGAAGCGTGATTTTAATGTCACACCTTGGAAGACCAAAAGGAGTTGAAGAAAAATACTCTTTAAAACATATTTTAAAAACAGCTTCAAATATTTTAGGAGTTCCTGTACAGTTTGCTTCAAACTGTGTTGGAGAAGTTGCTAAAGATGCTGCTGCAAATTTAAAACCAGGAGAAGTTTTATTATTAGAAAATTTACGTTTCCATGCCGAAGAAGAAGCTGGAGATGTAGCTTTCGCAAAAGAATTAGCTTCATTAGGAGATATCTATGTAAACGATGCTTTCGGTACAGCACATAGAGCACATGCTTCGACAACAATAATTGCCCAATTTTTCCCTAACGAAAAATGCTTCGGTACATTATTAGCAAAAGAAATAGAAAGCTTAAATAAAGTACTTAAAAATAGTGAAAAACCAGTTACAGCTGTTCTTGGTGGATCTAAAGTTTCTTCGAAAATTACGGTTATCGAAAACATTTTAGATAAAGTTGACCATATGATTATTGGAGGAGGAATGACTTTTACCTTCATTAAAGCACAAGGTGGTAAAGTAGGGAATTCTATTTGTGAAGATGACAAATTAGAACTAGCACTTGAAATTTTGAGATTAGCTAAAGAAAAAGGAGTTCAAATACATATTCCAGTTGATGTTATTGCTGCAGATGATTTCTCAAACACAGCAAACACACAAATAGTAGATGTATATGCAATTCCTGATGGATGGCAAGGTCTTGATGCAGGTCCTAAATCATTGGAAAACTTTGAGAAAGTAATCATGGAATCAAAAACTATCTTATGGAATGGTCCATTAGGAGTTTTCGAAATGGAATCTTTCGCCAAAGGAACAATCGCTTTAGGAGATTATATCGCTGCTTCTACAGCAAACGGTGCTTTCTCATTAGTAGGAGGAGGAGATTCAGTAGCTGCTGTAAAACAGTTCGGTTTTGAAGATAAAATGAGTTATGTATCTACCGGAGGTGGAGCAATGTTAGAAATGTTAGAAGGTAAAGTTTTACCTGGAATCGCAGCTATTTTGGACTAACTATCTCATTTTTAACACTTTTTAAAGAATCTTTCATTTTATAGTCCTTAAGTTTGCAAAAATTACGGCATAGAAATTGTAAGAAATATGTCAATTAAATAGATGTTATGATTGTAAAAAATACCACATTATCAGTACTCCTGTTGTCTACAATGGGTTTGTTTGCACAAGAAGTTGCGCAAACAAACCCAGTTGTAAAGCAGGACATTAAGATTTCGTATTTAGATTCAGTTAAAAATTCATTTGTAAAAGACGATTACGCAGTTCGGGTAGACAGTCTTTGGATGAAAGAATTAGTGAGTTTAGACATATACGAAGATTTATCTAAAGATATCCAAACAATTAATACCGATGCAAAGGTAGATTATGAATTGCCAACCGAGTTGTTAAAGCAACGTCTTGAGGCAATGAATGAGAAATCACCCTTTAATATTCAGTATAATCAAGGGTTGGAAAATATCATAAAGTCATTCTTAAAGAATCGTAAAAAATCATTTTCGCGATTAATGGCCTTATCAGAATATTATTTTCCAATGTTCGAAGAAGCATTTGCTAAGCAAAACGTTCCTTTAGAAATAAAATATTTAGCCGTTGTAGAATCAGCTTTAAACCCAAAAGCAGTTTCTAAAATGGGAGCCACAGGACTTTGGCAGTTTATGTACCACACCGGTAAACAATATAATCTAAAAATAGATTCGTTTATTGATGAGCGTAGTGATCCATTAAAAGCATCTACTGCAGCTGCAGATTATATGTCAAAAATGTACAAAATTTTTGGCGATTGGGAGCTAGTTTTAGCTTCTTATAACTCAGGTCCAGGAAACGTATCAAAAGCGATTCGTCGTTCAGGAGGAAAACAAACCTATTGGGATATTCGTAGTTACCTTCCTAAAGAAACACAAGGATATGTTCCAGCATTTTTAGCTACAATGTATCTTTACGAATATCATAAAGAACATGGTATTGTTCCAGATAGAGCAGTAGTACAACACTTTCAAACAGATACTGTAAGAATTAAAGAAAAGATGAGTTTCAGGCAAATATCTAATTTATTAGATGTTCCCGAAGCACAACTACAGCTTTTAAATCCATCTTATAAACTGAATGTAGTTCCGTTTTATCAAGATGAAGAGCATTTCTTGAGATTGCCAAAAGATAAAGTGGCTATATTTACTTCAAACGAAGACAAAATTTACGCTTATCTTAATCATGAATCAAGTTCAAAAATAAATAGACTGCAAACATTAATTGCAGCTACAAAATTAGCTTCGCCTAAAACAAACCAAACTGTTGTTTCAAAAACACAAATTTATAAGGTTCGTTCAGGAGATAATTTAGGTTCAATTGCAAGTAAATATGATGTTTCAATTAATCAATTGAAGAAATGGAACAACCTAAAGAGCAATTCAATTGCACTTGGGAAAAGTCTAAAGATTATTTCGGAAAGCAAAATTATCAAGAAAGATATCAATGAAGTAAAATTGGTTCCTGCGGTTGATAAAAAACATACAGAAGAAGCAATTGCTAGTGTTGATGATAAAAAAACAACCGAATCTCAGCCGTCACTTTACGTGGTACAAGCAGGAGATAATTTAAGCACAATCGCTAAGAAATTCAATGTTTCTTTATCAGATTTAAAAGAATGGAACGGTTTGACTCCAGAGAATATGGATATGATTGCTTCAATGAAAAAATTAGTAATTCATTCTAATATTCAAGAACCATCTGAAACTCCAGAAATTATTGTTGCATCAAACAACATTAATACTTTCAAGAAAAAAACAGATGTTGTAAAAAACGTTGGAGTTGATTACTATGTAAAAAAAGGAGATTCGTTATATAGCATTGCAAAAAAATATCCAGGAGTAACTATTTCTGATATTAAAAAATGGAATGATATCGAAAACGGAGCTATTAAACCAGGAATGAAGCTCAAAATAAACGGATAATCAAAAATTGTATATAAATTTGGGTTTTATTTCATAACTTAACTAAAAATTAAAGATGAATAAAACCCATTTTTTATTGCTAATACTTCCGTTTTTGTTTTTCTCATGTCTAAAAAAGAATGAGAAAATACATCAGCACAACGATAGCAGTAAAATAAACACAATCTCGATTATTATAGATGATCAGTTGTGGTACGGAGAAGTGGGGGATAGCATCAGGAATAAATTTGCTTCACCAGTTGTAGGTCTTGTTCAGGAAGAGCCATTATTTACCATAAATCAATATCCAGCCAAACTACTAGAAGGTTTCATGACCGATGGGCGAAATATTATTGTAGTTAAAAAATCGAATACAAGTAAGTTCGAAATCACTAAAAATGTTTATACATCACCACAAAATGTATTTCGTATATCAGGAAAATCAGTTTCGGATATTATAGAAGCATTTGAAATACACACACCGCAAATAATTCGAATAATTAGGGAAACCGAAATAGCCGAATGCCAAAAAAATAACAGTAAATCACTGTTAGATGGTGCCATTCTCAACAATAAGTTTCATATAAAGTTAGATGTTCCCACAGGATATGAATATGCATTGCATAAGCGTAACTTTCTTTGGCTTAAAAAAGAAATGGTAAGTGGTAGTACGAGTTTACTTATTTACCAGGTTCCAATAACAAGTATTACCAAGAACTCCGATATTGTTGGCAATATCGTAAAAATGCGGGATTCAGTAGGAAGGTATATAAAAGGCCGAGAACCCAATACTCAAATGATTACCGAGGAAGCCTACGCGCCTTATTTCTCTAAAATTACCCTAGACGGAAAAACTGCTTATGAGACAAAAGGTACTTGGGATTTAAGAAATGATTTCATGACAGGACCTTTTATTAATTATGCAATTATTGATAAAGCCTATAACCGAATACTTGTACTCGAGGGATTTTGTTATTCTCCATCCAATGAAGAACGAGATTCGATGTTGGAACTAGAAGCCATTATAAAATCGGTTAGAATCAATAAGCGATAATACTCTTTTAAAATAAAATCAGATTATACTATTACAACATGAAACCAACTTGGAAAATTAAGCCTTTTGAGGCATTAACTGTTCACGAACTATACGATACCCTCAAATTACGAAGTGAAGTCTTTGTATTAGAGCAAAACTGTGT
This sequence comes from Flavobacterium sp. AJR, assembly GCF_002156885.1. Classification (NCBI taxonomy): domain Bacteria; kingdom Pseudomonadati; phylum Bacteroidota; class Flavobacteriia; order Flavobacteriales; family Flavobacteriaceae; genus Flavobacterium; species Flavobacterium sp. AJR. Next base: position 109,394 of record NZ_NCWQ01000055.1, read on the forward strand.
TTATTTAGATATAGATGGGAAAGACAAACTTGCTTTACACCTAATAGGCGAATATGAAGGTAAAATTGTGGCTCATGCACGTCTTTTTGATGCTGGAATTAGTTTTGATAACGCCTCGATAGGAAGAGTTGTAGTAAGCCCGGATTATCGCGATAAAAAATGGGGACATGATTTAATGACAGAAGCAATTGCAGGAATTAAAACCCATTTTAATAAAACCGATATTACTATTGGAGCACAGTTATATCTGAAAAAATTCTACGAAAATCATGGTTTTGTACAAACGAGCGAAATGTATCTTGAAGACGATATTCCGCATATCGAGATGATTAAAAGTTAATTACAAGTGTTTTTTATGCACAAAATATAAGTTGAAATTATTTTAACACATAGAGATATAGATTTTGAAACTTTCAAAAAAGGCGTTTCACTTGTTTAAAATACATCCCAAAGGTTCGGGACTGGCTATGTGAAAGAAATATATTTCTTTTTGTACTCTTTTGTACACATAAAATCTATGTTTCTATGTGTTAAATGAAACTTTTGTGCCCAAGCAAAGTCAATAGATAAAGTAATTACACCCAACAAATTAAGTGTAATAGCTAAGAACTAGTTTGTAAGAGCTTTCAATTTTTCTTTAAGCATTATATTTTCTGTTCTTAGCAACTCAAGTTGTTTAAAAATAGAATCGGGGATGTTAAACGGATCGATTATACTGCTATTATCGCCATTAGGCTCATAAATAGTTTCTTTTTCTACACCCAAAACTTTAGCTATTTTTAGCCATTCAACCTCCGAAATGTTTTTGCGTCCATTTTCTCTTCGGCTGTAATTAGATTGTGTCATACCAATTAAATCTGCTAGTTTTTCCTGAGAGAATCCCTTGTTTAATCTTACTTGTAGCAGTTTCTTTTTGGTCATTATTCTTTTTAGTTTGCTGCAAAAATGAGGAAATATTTTTTTCAGAACAATACCCACTTTTAATGATATTTTGAAAGTTTTAGTTAATTATACAAGCTTTTTATACGTGTGAGTCCTTTAAGTTTTACATAATTCGCATAAAAATGCATAAGGATTATTTTCATTAGCGTCTATTTTTGAAAAACTAACTTGTTATCATTTCCAAATCTCGGATAGCCCAGTCGACAGGCAAAAGAGATAAGAAATGCTTAATGCAGATTAGTACAAAATTTAAATCTAACCGTAAAATTTAAAAACGATGAAAAAAATTAACGAAGACAAAAAGAAAAAAACAATCAATGATTTATTAGATAAAAAGTTTGAGCGTTTAGAGAAAATTGTTGGAGGAGGTAATTCTTCAGGATCTTGTACAGCTAGTAGAGATTGTAGAGGTGTTGTAACAGCAGTTTAATAACACAAAAGGGGGTTAATGTTTTGCATTGCCTCCTTTTTTTTGAATTTTTCAAGTAATGCAAAAAAGTATGGAAGAAAGTTTGAGTAATGTACTCAATTATAAGAATGAAGATGTTGTAGATAGATTTTTAAAGTTTTATAAAATAGAAGAATCAGAAGCAGTTAGCATTTTTCAGGAAACAAAAAAATGGCTTTGGTTATGCTCCAATGTAAATTTTAATTTTATTAGTGATGATTCTATAATTATAATTGATGAAATGTGGCATAATTTTATTCTTTTTACAAAAGATTATAATGATTTTTGTCAAACTTATTTCGGACAATATATTCATCATCAACCAAAAACCAGAAAAGAAAACGAAGAGTGGAATAAGGATATTGAGAAAAGTCTAAAGGATTATAAAATAGCTTTAAAGAAACAATATGAGCTTATCTATGATAATTTAGGCGAAGAAACATTAAACAAATGGTATGTAGAATTTGCAGATAAATATACTGGTACATACATGAAGTCAATTACTAAATAAAATATGAAGAAAGTTATTCTTTTGTTATTGCTGGTTTTATTCAATTTCAGTTTTGCACAAACATCAAAATCTAGTTTCACATTAGAGAACCGAAAAATTACGGATTACCCTTTTAATCCTGTTATTTCGGAAAAGATAAATGAAAAGATAGTTTTAAAAAAAGAATACCAATTTCTTGATTCTTTAAATTTCCGCAGTATTCATTACAAGTCTTTTGACAACCTAAAACTTAGAGGTTTTTTAATAGAACCTAAAAAGAAAGGGGTGTATCCCGTTTTAATATACAATCGCGGTGGTAACGGTAATTTTGGTGCTGTCAATTCTGTTTTTTTAACGGAGTTTCTTAGCAAAATTGCCAATGAAGGTTATATTGTTATTGGTTCACAACTCCGTGGAACGTCTGTAAGTGAAGGTGTAGACGAATTTGGTGGTAAAGATGTAAATGATGTTTTAAGCCTTTTTGATATCATAGATCAATTACCGAATGCCGACAAAAACAGGATTGGTGTTTTTGGCTGGAGTCGTGGCGTTATGACTAATTTCCTGATGCTAAAAAAGACTAATCGTATAAAAACCAATATAGCAATTGCAGGACAGGCTGATTTAATCCAAACGAAACGCCCAGAGATGTTTGGGGTTTATAGAGAAAGAATTCCTGGTTACGCCAAAGATTCTGTTGCTGCCTTAAAAACTCGTTCTAGTTTACTTGCAATAGATTCTATCCAGAATAAAAAAGTTTCCCATTTTATTATTCAGGGTAATAAAGATGTAAAAGTTGATATTAGTAATGCCTTTGCTTTTTATTCCAAATTAAACTCAAAAGAATATACTACACGCTTATTAGTTTATGAAAATGAAGGACATGATTTAGAAATTGTGAACGATAATTTGTTAAATCAGATAGCCGATTGGTTAAAGAGATATTTATAGAATTTATTTTTAAAATATTGTAGTTGTCATTTAAGGAAACGAGCGTATAATTACAGTTGCGCTGTACGAAGTCTCCCGACTTCGTAGCCCTACTTTGGATTTACTATTTAATATTAGCTTGATTATAAAAATATGTTGTTTATTGGAGCGGGTGTGAAGTCGGGAGACTTCTCACAGCAATCGTGATAATAGTAAAACTTAAGGGAGTATAATTAACATTAACTCATAGACTTAAACTTGTACTTTTATAAAAAAATGCCAAAAGAAAAATATTCCTTTTGGCATTTTTTTATAAAACCGATCTTTATTTA